>JBLHLE010001123.1:0-3000 GCA_047620805.1 Pirellulaceae bacterium | reverse complement strand
CGAATGCGTGTTCCTGGAACTTGGTCTAGCCTTGACGAATTGAACAAAACTCTTCCGGGGGGATTTCGCATGAGTCCGACGCAACTAACCCTTCCCGACGGGTCCAAAGTCGGTGTCGAAATGATGCCAGCAGATGACCAATTCCCCAGTATTTTTAGAATGTCGTGTCGACAAGAGCCCTCTCGCGAGACGCTCGAAATTGTGGACAACTACACCTACAATGTCGCCATCGTCGGACCGGGCGGCTCGCTGGAATACGCACTAAGGATGGGCCTGGCCGCCGCCGCGGTCGTAGTTTCGGGTGGCGCTGGTGTGTTCATCGACAACGCTGCCATCTCACATTGCGGATCGCATTGGCTGGACATCGTTGACGACGCGTCTACCAGAGCACTGACCTACGCCTTCGTCAACATCTTAAGGGTACGTCGCGTCTTGTCGTCAAGTGGCATGCACGTTTTTGGACTTCGCGATATCGTCATGCCGTCCACCGCCGCAGACATGGATGCAGTCAAGGCGATCAACTACATGTGCTCGCGACAGACTCCCCTTCAGGACGGCCATGTGGTGCCGATTCAGGCAGGACCTCGGTATCGCGCCACCGTGTGCGACCGTAACTGGATTCACTCAGGAAGTCCATTGTACAATCCATTTGGGCATCTGAAACTGACGCCAGCCACCGACAGTGCCAGTTGCAACTGAAGTTTGTCCCCACTCAAAGGCGACGCCAGCAACAACAGGATAATCCAGGACGTCCAATACATCGGATTCATGAATTGACTTCAGCAAACAATTCGTCGCCCAAATCGTCGCCCAATTCATCACGCTGCCAACAATCGAGCCGGCTCTGCTAACGCGTACCTCGCGGACTAGTCACCACCACTAATCGCTGCAAAGATCGATTCCATCGAACGCACCAATTTCTCCGCATCGCATACGTCAGCGAGAAGCAACTTCTCGCGCATTTCCCGACGCAGTTGGCTGAGCCGCTGGGGAAACTCCGGATCATTCGCCAATTGAACTGCCAGTCGAACGTAATCGTCAATATCCGTTGCCACGAATTCCTGCAGGTGGCAATTCATCAACAATGTTCGACTCGTCCGCGACGCCCAGCGATCGCCGTCGATTGCCAACACGGGCACGCCCTGCCAGATCGCTTCCGTCGTCGTCGTTCCGCCGTTATAGGGAAACGCGTCCAACGCCAGATCCATTTTGTCATAATACTTGAGAAACTCGCGATGCTCCGCTGGTGGTAAGCAGTCGACCCTCCCACGGGCGACGCCCTGCTGCTCAAATCGATCGAGCACGTAATCGCGGTTGCAAGCCGACGCGAACATCCGATTCGCCAAAACCAGCCGAGAATTGTTAGCGCCGTTCAAAATCCGAGCCCAAGTCTCAATGACCTCGGGCGTAACTTTGTATTGGCTGATCAGGCTGCCGAACGTAAAGTGTCCGTTCGCAATACAAGGAGGAGGCACGACATCCGGGGCACCGTAGCGAACTTGAAATGTCAGATAACTGGTATCCAAACGCGCGACGTTCTCCGTGTAGAACTGCTCTTCCTCTTCGCGAATCACAAATCGATCACCCACAATCCAATCTATCTCCGGCAACGCGGACGTCGCGTACATGTTGAACCATACGAGGGTATGCCGAGCTAAACGATGAACGAAGAGCGGAAGTCGAGTGGGAATGCTATAGGCATTTAGATCGACCAGGAGATCGAGATCGGCTGCACGAATATGCTGAGCTAACTGCAAATTATCCATTTCGTCGGTCAAGTGAACGCGATCTTCTCCGTCGCCCTCAAGCCACTCAAAATCGCTCCGCTGCGCGTTGTCGGCAAACAAATGAACTTCGTATCTCGAGCGATCATGTCCATTGATCAAACTCCAAACCGGCTTCATGTAATTCTCTTGTTTGAAGTACGCCGAGATATAGCCGACTCGCAAACGCCCATCCGTACGATTCGCAGGCGGCAGAGGATCCGTAAGTCGAACCGATTCCTCTTCCTGCAAACATTGCACGAACCGCTGCCGCACCTCGAGTACGCGTTGATGATCCGACAGCGGACAGCCGGGAAGAATCGTCGCGAGATTACACCAAGCGTTGAGGTGTCCGTAGCGATCGGCTACGTAAGCAAACTGTTCGCTGGCTCGACTAACCTCGCCCATCTGATAAAGAGAGCCGGCCAAGTTAAACCGTGTATCGATGTCGTCTGCGTCGAGATCGACCGCCCGCGAATAAACGTCAATTGCCTGAGCGTATTCCTTGACCGAAATTAGCACCTTGCCAGCGATCTTCCATGTCGCAGCCGTCGGCTGGTCCATTTCGAGTAGCTGGTTCACGACCTCCAAGCACTCAACCGACTTGCCTGCTGCGAGAAGCGACTCAGCTAATTCCAGCCCAATCGCCATGGCGTCGGCTCCCGCATTGCCTTCGACTTGGCGTTGACGAGCCCGGTCCTTCCACTTGGGACGTTGAGGTTTCCTGCCCTTTGACTTTCCCATCGTCCAATATCCCTCCTGAAACACTGCTCTACGCGGCTAAAACAACTCCGGCTAAAACAACTCCGGCTAAAACAAATCCAGCTAAAACAAATCCAGCCACGAGTACACCTACACCAATCCGTTGATTGGCGTACCGGAGGAAATGAACCTGACCAGATCGGTGGGCAACCCTTGTGTGATTCGCAATTGTCCAACATCGAACAGTGAGTGCATGATGGTCGAAATCAGATTATCCGTTGTAATAGCCTCTGTGTCGGGTTCGCCGCCGTCGCGTGTCGACTGTCCAATCACTTGCCCGCGAGTAAAACCCCCGCCACTCAGCATTAACGGAGTCAATCGACCCCAATGGTCGCGACCGCCACGCGCGTTGATCTTGGGCGTGCGTCCCATCTCGCCAGTACTGACCAGCACGATGTCGTCGGAAATGCCGCGTTCTTTGCAGTCTTCGATGAAAGCGGAGACGGCATGGTCGTAAGGCCGAATCACTGCGTCC
>JBLHLE010001122.1:0-3000 GCA_047620805.1 Pirellulaceae bacterium | reverse complement strand
CGATTGCTTTCTTCGTTTCTCCGAGTGCAGATAGGATTCGGCCGATCGCAGTTTGTGTCAGTCCAATGTCGTATTTCAACTGCGATTCGGAGGGCGACTTAGCCGACAAATCTCGCTGCAATGCGGCAGCTTTTTCGAAAGCCGCCAACGAATCCTGGGGCGTAGCCGTCGCCTCGCGGATCAAACCAAGGCGAAACCAAGTCTTAGCCAACTCGGATTTCGCGCTTGCATCAGCGGCGTGCAACGCCACGAATTGTTCATAATGTTCAGACGCTCTTTTCAGCAAACCAATTCGCAGAGGTTGCAATCCAGGCTGTTTCAGCAGCGCATTCTCACTAACCTGGGTGAAGAACTGATCAACCGTACCACGAGCTTGAGCGTAACTCTGTTGTTCCCTTTTGTAGGCACTATTAACCGCCAACAAACTTCCGCCGAGAAAAACGAGCGCGACGCCCAACGCGACCACGGTGCTCGTCACCAACGTACGGTGTCGTCTGGCCCAGCGGCCCAACCGCACAGCGACCGGATCGACACAAGCGGTTACCGGTTCATCGCCAAGCCAGTTTTCCACATCCTCGGCCAAGTGAAAAGCAGACTTGTAACGATCGTTCTGCTGCAAACTCATCGCTTTAAGACAAATCGCCTCAAGCGGTGCCGGAACGCTACGATTGCGTTCGCGGGGCGGCACTATCTCGCCGCGTTCAACTTTGCGAACGACGTCCGTCCCCTTTTCTTTAAACGGTGGCTCGCCCGTCAGCAGATGATAGAGAGTGGCGCCCAGTCCATAGACATCACTGGTCGGGCCGACCAAGTCGAGTCGACCGGAAGCTTGTTCTGGAGCCATGTAGGCGGGAGTGCCAACGACTGTCCCCATGCGAGTCGCCGTTGAATCGGCAGAAGGAGAAAGAGAAATCGGTGGTCCTTCGCTGTGCGCTGGCGGCTCGCGATCTACAGTTTTTGCCAACCCCCAATCGACGACAAGCGTCTCGCCATACTTGCCCAACATGATGTTGTCCGGCTTGAGATCGCGATGCAGGACGCCTCGACTGTGGGCGTATTGAATTGCGTCGCACACATCTATGAAACGCTGCAGCATTCTACGCATCGCAAGATTTCGCGTGGCCAAACTCTGGTCGCGAGATTTCGGCGAATGCATTTTTGCGATCGCTTCCTGCAAGTTGTCGCCATGAATAAGCCGCATGGCGTAGAACGGCCGACCGTCCGCATACTTCCCCAATCCGTAAACGGGAACAATGTTGGGATGCTCTAACCCTCCCGTCACTTCAGCTTCCAATAGAAAGCGATCTCGATTCTCTTGGCTCCCAGCGAACTTGAGATGAAGCTCCTTTAAGGCAACTTCGCGGTGCAGCTCTTTATCCAATGCCACCGAAACTCGCCCCAAGCCTCCCTCGGCGTGCGGGCGTAGAATCCGATACCGCTGCCCCGTTTCGGTCGACTCGACCGGCGCTGCAACCTGGGTAGCGTATCGATCATCCGTACTGATATTGCGCAGCGATTCTTGGACGTCGGTGTCGTGCAATTCACTCAATAGACTCTCGACGGTATTTCCCGACGAGATAGACCGCAGGCTCTTCTCGGGATCGTGATCGTTGTCCTTCAGACGTTCATTTACGAGGGCGTCTAGTAGCTCGCGACGTTCCTCCCGTAAGCTTTGCCTCTCGACGAGAATGTCCCCCAGATGCTTTGACTTTTCGAGCGTCCAATCTTGCATTGCGTCCAGTAACTGGTCCCGCGTCACAAAATCCATTTGCAAAGCAATGATTCCGAACAGCAAGTTGGCATCCGCAGTCTGATTTGGCATATTTGTCGCTCACTCCAGTGGCTTTTCATAGAATCTGGACATTGTAACGGGACAGTGGATTTCCAAGAATCTTAATTCACACCCAGCGTCTTCCCAGCAACCCGAGAGTAGACTTTTCGCACCTTTGCAGGAGGAGTTACGGTCTATAAGGTCGAACGGCCAAATTCTAAGAAGTCTACCGCAGCACTGCGGAGTCTCGGAGAGATCGCTATAATTGATAGTTGTTTGGAAAATACGACTTCGTTTACATGAGGCTAATGTTGAATTCACTCCTCTCGGGAACACAATTATCCGTCGCTTCGGCCAAGAGCCCAGTGACGGTGAATATTTATATCCAGACCAAACTGACTTATAGCACAACGCTGACCGATCGTCTCGAGCTTGGGCGGCAGCGTGTGGACGAAGTCGGTCCGTTCGCTCGAATCGACAACCGCGTCATTATCGCCAAATTGGAACAGAGTGACATTTCGCGACAACACGTGCTACTGGCACTGACAGATGACGGCGTGCGAATAACCAACTGCAGCAAGGTCAATCCGCTGTTCGTCGGTACCGACGACCGGATTCAGCCCGGTACACACCTCGATGTACAAATCCCAGCTTTGCTGGTTCTCGGCGACAAGGTGGTCCAGTTGGAACCGGTGAAAGCGCCCTCGGACGATTTGGGCAGTTTCATTCACCGCACCACAGCTCCTGGCCAGCGGCTCGGAGAATCCGCGATTCAAGACGTTATTTCGTTGAAACGAAGCCCGGAAGAGACCGAATTCGTGCTGCGTGGTCTGTACGCAGTGAACCAGGCGTTTCAATCGGCAACGGATTCTTCCGAGTTCCTGACTCGCGCCACACGAGCGATGATTGACGTGGTTCATCTAGAAACCGCTGCCGCATTGTTTGTCGATGGAAACGATTGGAAAATACAAAGCGTCCACGCCAGGGATGGAGTTTCCGACGATTTTATCGAAGACTGGGAGCCCAGCCGAACCATTCTCGATAATGTCCGAGAACAGTGCAAAACATTTTGGCGAATCAACGATCTTACCAACGCAGAGAGTTTGATCGACGTTCGCGCACTGGTCGCCGCTCCGATCCTGAATGCCGAAGGGAAAGTTATCGGAGCGCTGTACGGCGACCGCCGTCGCGATCGACTAGGTCGAGTAGACATACAAATTTCGGAAGTC
>JBLHLE010001121.1:0-3002 GCA_047620805.1 Pirellulaceae bacterium | reverse complement strand
CGCCGCACAACCAGTTGCTAACATCGAATCCCCAAATCTCGCTGGTGCGTACTTCACCAGCCCAAACTATGACGAAATTACGCTCGTTATGCGCAACGCGACCGACACGCTAGTGTTTGACAGCGGGGCCGCAGCTCATTTTCGAATAGACGGTGTGAATGTAGCGGTGACAAGCGGACAAGCTGTTGGCAATAAGATCGTTTTGACTCTTTCCGGAAGTGGGAGTGCTGCGACTGGCGTTAGCTACATTGGTCATAGCGGCGCGGGACCATGGGTGTCCAACGCCGCCGGAGTTGGCATGTTCACTTTCTACGAATCGAACATTTACGATGCAAACTCGCTTTTGACGGTGGACGACATCGCGATCAACTCCGATTTCGTCGATCCTCCTAACTTGCCAGGCCAAGGGCCGCAGCCGACCAGCTGGATGCTGCAACGAAGCGACTTGAGGTCGTTGATTGTCACTCTCAATTTTCCCGCCGACGTAGAATTGAACGATCTCACGCTCACTAATCTGGGCGTCGACGCCGATGCCGATAACGACACGCCAATCGTTTTAGCCCCGCAGCATTTCACCGCGTCCGAGTCATCCTTCGCGCTAAGATTTGCGGAGAATGAACTTCCCAAGGGCGTTTATCAATTGTCGCTTTCGGGAGCCGTATCCGATCGACTGGGTCGACCGCTCGACGGCAACGCCGATGGAGTCGCCGGTGACGACTACCAACTTGTAGGTAACGTGAGTAATCGTTTCCATAAACTCGAGGCCGATTGGAATGGCGACCAAGGCGTGTCCGTTTTTGACTTCACGACCTTCAGCTACTGGT
Source organism: Pirellulaceae bacterium (assembly GCA_047620805.1). Taxonomy (GTDB): domain Bacteria; phylum Planctomycetota; class Planctomycetia; order Pirellulales; family Pirellulaceae; genus JBLHLE01. The sequence continues at coordinate 2,178 of JBLHLE010001121.1, read as the reverse complement.
TCGGTCAATCGAATCCGGATTCACCGGCGTACGCAGATCTAAACAACGACGCTGGTGTCAGTGTATTTGATTTTACAGGATTCTCGCTGAACTTCGGCGTCGGAGTTCGCTATCCCGTGGGACTCGCGGCTCACATTGAGGAAGCACATGCCGCCAACCTCGTTGAAACGGAATTCGACGAGTCAGTGATTAACCAAGGTGAGAAACAATTCGAGTCGCCTGTTGTCGAGTCGCCTGTTGTCGAGACGTTAAGACTAGATCGCCAGAAGATAGTTACCGGATTGGAATTGAAGCCGACGCATCAGAATCAAGCCACTTCTGATGATCCCGAGCAAGACGAGCTGCTGGGCGAACTGGAAACGACGCTTCTAGCAGCCTTGCCGTCGCTGGACTTTTCATAGCGTTGGCGGCAACTTGGAACTAGGACAGTTCTGGAATTGGGCGGCCGCCTTCGGTGACGATGGGGATCGGGCGACCGCGAGGAGTTGTCCAGTGTGCAGCGAGGTCAATTCCCAAGTGCTTGAAGGTCGTGGCGGCCAGGTCTTGCGGTCGTACCGGGTTGTTGGCGATTGTTCCGCCGCGCGAATCCGTCGCGCCAATGATTTGACCGTGATTGAGGCCACCACCTGCCATTACCATCGACATGACGCTTGGCCAATGATCGCGGCCAGCGTCTTTGTTGATGATTGGCGAGCGTCCGAATTCACCCATCATCATGACGAGTGTGCGGTCCAAGAGTCCCCGCTGTTCGAGATCGTTAACCAGGGTATACATGGTGCGATCGACGCGCGGTAACAGTGGAGTCAAACCTTTTTCGATGCCGCCCCAACGGACCTGATCGCCATGGTGATCAAAGTATCCCCACGCTCCGCTGACTAAGACGAACGTCACGCCCGCCTCGACCAATCGTCTCGCCAGCAGCGCCTTTTCGCCCATGCTCTGTTTGCCATAGGCATTGCGAGTCGCCTCGGATTCTTCGTCGATGTTAAACGCCTTTTGAACTTCGCCCGACAGCACCATGTCATAGGCCTGTCGAGTGTATTGATCGACGCGTTCGAGATCGCGGCTCTGGTCGACAGCGCGACCGAAGCGATCGAGTTGCGAACGCAAAGCTTCGCGGTCCTGCAATCGCGGCAGCTCGATTCCGCCAGGCATCGAGAACTTCCCGGCCAGTTCATTGCCCTTGATTGGAGCGAATTGGTTGCCCATGTCTCCCGCCTCCCAAACATCCGACTTCCACGAGTTCGCGAGTCCAACGAAGGCTGGCATGTTTGGATGGTTGGGGCCGCGAAACTTGGACACGACAGAACCCATGGACGGATATCCGCCGCCGTCTCGCCCGTCGTTGGTTCGTCGAGCGAGTGGGTTGCCAGCTTGCATCGTGATCGGAGTATGATTGCTGGCGCTGGAATCGACGGAACGAATGACAGAAAGTTTGTCCGCGATTGAAGCCTGCAGCGGCAGGTGTTCGCTGAAATGCGCGGCGGGGATCTTCGTTGGAATGACGCCGTAAGGGCCGCGAATCTCGACAGGTGCAGTCGGCTTCGGATCCCACATGTCGATCTGACTAGGACCGCCCGAAAGCCAGAACAGGATGACGGCTTTCTTTTCGCCCGAATCAGCGCGAGAGGCCGCTTGTAGACTAGTTATCTGAGCAAGAGACAGCCCGCCCAAACCAGCCATGCCGGTCTGCAAGAACCATCGTCGCGATCCGACTCGAATCATCGGGCCGTGTGCAGAAGGTGGGTGTGCAGCAGGGGCGTGTTCGACAGAAAGCATAGCGGATTACCTCGCGGGCAGTTACGTAATTCTCAATTGTCTGATTCTCAATTGTCTGATTCTCAAGAACATCGAGCTTGCCTTCAGCTCGACATTGCCTCAAGCTCGACAAGATCTCGCCTAATGTATCAATATTCGTTGATTCAAACAATCGATTCTTCGTGGTTGACCGCGTATACTGCGGACTAGCACTAATGGGTGTGCAGGCTGGGCAAGATAGAAGTGACTAGGTTTCGGTATCGCGTTTAAGGCAAGTCTAGGCGGTGGATCATGGCGAGGAAAATCAAGGTTGGAATCCTAACTCACGCCGCCGGCGCTCACGTCGGAGCTTATCTCAGCGCGTTGTCCGCGTGCGAATCGTGTGGTGAAATTGTGCTGGGCGACCCCGACGGACGTTGG
>JBLHLE010001120.1:0-3003 GCA_047620805.1 Pirellulaceae bacterium | reverse complement strand
TGTCCAAATTTGGGTATACTGAGTGCGGGTTGAATCAACACTCAGCGGAAATCAGACAATGCAATTAAGTCGTCGCGAGATGCTGGGGCTTTCCGGATTTGGACTGGGGCAGCTAGCGGTTGCCGATCTTTTGGGTGGTGACCTGTGGGGCGCCGGGGATGTTGCGTCGAATTCGAACGTACCGATTTACGGGGACCTAAAGGCTCGGAAACCGCACTTTCCGCCGCAGGCGAAGGCGGTGATTCAACTCGTCCAAAACGGCGGGCCGAGCCAGATGGATCTATTCGATCCAAAGCCGGAACTCACGCGGCTGGCCGGGAAACCGCACCCCGACGGGGTTGAAATTCACCAACCCAATAACGAGAACAAACTGCTGCCCTCGCCGCTCAGTTTTCGGAAGTACGGCCAGTGCGGCATGGATGTTTCCGAGGCGTTGCCCCACGTGAGTACGATCGTCGATGACCTGTGCTTTGTGCGTTCCATGCACACCGAGCATAACAATCATCTCGAGGGGCTCAATATGCTGCTCACCTGCAAGATCTTTCCCGGTCGCCCGGTCATGGGAGCTTGGATCAGTTACGCACTCGGTACCGAGAATCAGAACCTGCCGGCGTACGTGGTTCTGCGCGATCCGGATGGTTACACGGTTGGCGGAAAGCAATTGTGGGCGAACGCTTATCTACCGGCCCTGTATCAGGGCGTCGAGTTTAGTACTCGTGGCGCGCCGATTCACCACCTTAATCCGCCCTCCACGCTCCCTCCAGGCGCTCAGCGCGCCAATCTGGACTACCTCCAGAAACTGAATGCGGCTCACCTTCGTGATCGTCCCGGAGAAACGGAACTCGATGCTCGCATCGAGAACTTCGAGCTGGCGGCGCGGATGCAATTGGAGGCGCCGAGCGTACTTGATCTGTCGGCCGAGACCGCAGGGACGAAAAAACTGTATGGAATCGATAATCCAGCGACGGCAAAATACGGTACTCGATGCTTGATGGCGCGGCGGCTGGTCGAGTCAGGCGTACGTTTCGTTCAGGTGACGACGAGTCCTGGTCAGCCATGGGATCACCACGGCGACATCCGCGGCGGCATGAACAAAATCGCCAAGGAAACCGATCAAGGCGCGACGGCTCTCATTAAGGACCTTAAAGCACGCGGACTTCTCGATAGCACGATCGTTATGTGGGCTGGAGAGTTTGGCCGGTTGCCAACGACGCAAAATGGAAAAGGCCGAGACCACAATCGCAACGCGTTCACGCTGTGGTTTGCTGGTGGCGGATTCAAACCGGGTTTGATTTACGGTGAGACTGATGACTTCGGCTACAAGAGCGTCGTGAATCGAGTCAGCGTTCCCGACATGATCGCCACCGTGTGTCATCAAATGGGACTGGACCATCGTCGCATCCAATTTCCTCACAGTGGACGATTGGAAACGCCTGCAGATGTGACGGTTACGGGAGCCAGACCCGTCGGCGATTTGTTGAACAATTCCGTTTACTCTTCTTGATTAGCCAACATGATAAGAATATTCCTGGCAACGTCGCTCTCCTCGCTCGTTCTGGTAGTCGGATCTGCTGTTTCAGCGACTGCCGTGGAGAGTCCTCGCTTTGAACGCGATGTGCTGCCGATATTCACGAAATACTGCTTCAACTGTCACGGGAAGAGTTCGCCTCAATTGGGACTGGACCTTCGCACGGCTCGGCTGACCATGCGCGGCAGTCAGAATGGCGCCGTCATTGTGCCCGGCTCACCTGAAGAGAGTTTGTTGTGGAAGAAGATCTCGACGCGCGAGATGCCACTTGCGCAATTTAAACTTAAACTGTCGGATGCGGAAATCGAGACGGTCCGGGTGTGGATCGAGGCGGGTGCCCAGTCAGAACCGGCCGAACTCCCGGCAGACGTCCGCGCTCAGTTTTCCCGGTTTGAGAAGGAGATTCTACCCGTTTTTGAGGAGCACTGCGTATCATGTCACGGTGAGGACGAACCGGAAGCGGAGCTCGACCTGACATCGCTTGAGTCGCTTGTTCGAGGCAGCAAGAGTGGCCCGGTGATTGTCGAAGGATTTTCAGACAAGAGCGTGCTTATGCGGAAACTTGCTGACAATCTGATGCCTCCTCCTGACGAGGGAAATGCCCTGACGCCGGCCGAGAAGCAGCTGATCACTCGCTGGATCGACAAAGGACGATTCATTGATTTCGTTGACGTTCAGCCGCGCCGTGCAGCGGAGGCCGAATCGGATGGGACGCCAACAGTGTCCGATAAAGATCGCCAGTTTTGGGCATTTCAGAAGCCCGTCGCGGCAGCGCCGCCATCGGTCCAAGCGACCCACCGTGTTCGCACACCTATCGACCGTTTCGTACTTTCCGAGTTGGAGGTGAAGGGGCTGACGTTTTCATCGGATGCGTCGAAACTCACATTGCTTCGCCGTTCGTACTTCGATTTGATCGGGCTTCCCCCGACACCGGAACAGGCGCGAGAATTCTTGGAAGACGAACGCCCGGATGCCTACGAACATCTGATCGACCAGTTGCTTGCTTCGCCACATTACGGCGAACGTTGGGGCCGATACTGGTTGGACGCAGTTGGTTATGTGGATACGTCGGGCAAAGATCACGACCCGAAGTCGCCCACGTTGTCGGAGGGCTACTGGCGATATCGCGACTACGTCGTGGCTGCGACAAATAGCGACACGCCATGGGACCGTTTCTTGACCGAGCAGATTGCCGGCGACGAATTGGTCGATTGGAGAAACGCCGCAGAATACACACCGGAAATTCGCGAGCTGCTGACGGCTACTGGTTTTTTGCGCAACGTGCTGGACGCGACAAACGAGGATATCTCCAACCTGCCATTCGATCGCTATGAGGCTCTTTTCAAATTGATGGAACGGGTTTCATCGAGCACGATGGGAATAACTCTGGCCTGCGCTCGTTGCCACAGCCACAAATTTGACCCGATTCCTCACACAGACTACTACCGTTTTATGTCGGTGTTCACGCCTTCCTA
>JBLHLE010001119.1:0-3005 GCA_047620805.1 Pirellulaceae bacterium | reverse complement strand
GACGGTCAAACCCCAACCCGTCGTGCGCACCAAAGACGCAAATGGCTCGACCGTTTTCGCGTCGCCCAATGTCGCTGTAGTCGTTCCAGTTCTGGCAATCGAGACCACGGGACCAGCGGACATCAACGTCAACAGGACCGCTACGTTCGTCATCAACTTAAAGAACATGGGCGAGACTACTGCCCACGACATCAAGTTGCGAACAGTATTACCCAACGGAGTTGACTTGACTGCCACCTCCCATCGCGGAGTCAACGACAACGGCATTATTTCGTTTGAGGTGGGCGATCTGCGGGCTAAGAAAGCAACGCAGATTCGCATTGATGTAACACCTCGCCAACGAGGAACCGTCGAATTGATCTCGTCCGCGACGATCACTTCGCGACTAACATCCGCATTAAACGTCCGCCAACCTCAGCTCAAGATCGCGACGCAGACCACCCAAGAGACTCTTTATGGCAAGACAGTTCCGCTCAAGATCATTGTCACCAACACAGGTGACGGGACCGCGGACGACGTCATCGTTACGCCACAGCTGCCCAGCAGTTTGACCAATCAAAATCCTGCTCAGCCGATTCCGGTTGGGACGTTGCAGCCTGGTCAATCGAAGGTTGTGCCCTATTCGATCCCGGCGACCCAAACTGGTGAAATCGAAATCATCTTTAAGGCGGACACTGCGAGTGGCGAACATACCACCGCAAAGACAAAGATTGTCGTTCGTCGACCGATGCTGAAAACTGAGGTCGTCGGTCCAAACGTGACCTTCTTAGACCGCGAAAATATTTACGAACTCCGAGTCAGCAATCCGGGTGACGCCGATGTCAAAGATGTCGAAGTGTTCTGCGCACTGGCTAGTGGACTCCAAGTCACCGTCCTCGGCTCGAAGGCCAATTTTGATCGTAAAAAGAACTTGTTGCAAACCAAGATCGCTTTGCTTCCAGCGGGAGCAACGGAAATCCTTCGCTTTAAGGCCAAGGCAGTCGGTGGCGGTCAACAACTGCAAGAGGTTCTCGCTCGCACCAAGGACGGCCTGTCCAGTACTCAACAACACATCACCAAAGTGATGACTCGGGCCAACCTTAGCGTTGCCATCGGTACTCGCCAAGGTACAGCCGAAGTTGAAGAATCAACGACGATCGACATCGCGGTTGTCAACGGTGGCTCGGCACTGGCCGAGAACGTAGAAGTCCGAGTGGTTCTGCCACCCGCACTGAAAGGTGTTATCGGCGAAGCTTACGACATTCAAAACAATGAAGTTCGCTTCTCCGCTGCTACCATCGAACCCCAAAAGCGGATGATCCTGTCCTTCCAAGCGACCAGTCAGGTGGCCGGTGATCATCGTTTCAAAGTGATCGTCGTACCGTCGGACGGATCCGCGCCACTGAGTCTCGAAGGAGGAGCATTCTTCTTTGACAGTCGCGATTTGGATGAGGGAGTTGCAACTCAACCTGGCACGGATGGCCAGAGTTCCCGACGTTAACATCGCAAAGTTACCTCGGCTTAGCAGTTAACCTCGGTCCAACTAAAGCCGCTGGCGAATGATTCGCCAGCGGTTTTTTTTATGGCGATCTGATGAAGGCGGTTCATGTCGTTTTGCGATGCCGAAGCCGAGGGCTCCCGCCGGACTCCTAAAGTTCGACCTCGGCACCGTTGTTGTGCGCCGATTCAATCGTGGCATCCATAATCAACTGAGTATCTAGAGCAACTTCGGGCCAGAAAGGTTCGAGTTTACCCGACAGCGCTATGTCGGAAAACTTGCGTATCATATTCGTTTCTTGAGCACAGGCAGTGCTATTAGCGTATTCGTCAACAGCGAACGTCTGGACTCGTTTTTCCATATTGAAGTCGCAGATATTGATATTGAACTTAGCCCGCGAAACGTGGAATTTCAGAGTACTGCCGAAGTACGGCAACACGAAATCGGTGATATTGAGGAATCCCTTGTCGCCACCGACTACCGCCCACTGTTGATTTTCCGTAATGAACGAACAATACATACTGGACGAAACGCCACCCGGGAAAAACATTTCGGCAGACATTTCGATCGGCACGGGTTTCGGACTGTCATCGCGTTTGTGTTCGGTCAAGATACGTCCGGTTACGCTGGTCGGCTTTTTCCAATTCATCGCCCACAAAGTAAATCGGATGTTGTACCAGCCGACATCGCCCATAGCTCCAAGTGGTTCCAGCTCGCTGCTGAGCCGAATGTTGTTCTTGATGAAATCTTCGGGACCAGCGAAGCAGTGATGCGAGACGATCCGCTTGACGTTACCGACGCTCTCGCCGTCATCCAACACTTCTCGCATTTGGCGGAATCGATCGCTGTGCATGAACATCACACCGTCCATATACTGGACATTGTTCTGAGCACAGGCATCAATCATTTCACGCACATCGGCCGCATTGTTACCCGAGGGCTTCTCGGCCAAGACGTGTTTACCAGCTTCGGCCGCCTTGATAATCCACTCTTTCCGAATTCCTGTGGGCAGGGGAATGTAGACTGCATCGATATCGTCACGAGCGAGTAGTTCTTCGTAACTTCCGAGCGCTGCGGGCCGGGGATCGTGCGGTACCGCGGGCTGGCATTCCGAAATATATTGTTCACTTCGGTCGACCGTTCGGCTTGCTACAGCGGCCACGGTTGCATTGGACGCATTTCGAATAGCCAGCCAATTCTTCTTCGAGATCTCGGCGGTACTCATTATTCCCCAACGACAAACACGATCACTCATTCCAACTATCCTTCTGTATTTCTGGTTCATCCGGGAATTCCGGAATTCGATTCACCTGCCGCTTGTGAAAAATCACAAAAGACAAATTGCAAGGATCAAACAAATTACAGTTGACGAGGACCAATGATCCAACAGTCGCGTTGGTTGGTGATTGTCATTTGTTTGAGATCTATCATTTGCTTATTGAAATCTGCCTCTCCACGGAATTCCCAGCTGCACCGTACTAATTGTGGGCGCTACGGAATTCCCTGGCGTTGATGGAGACCTATTCCT
>JBLHLE010001118.1:0-3008 GCA_047620805.1 Pirellulaceae bacterium | reverse complement strand
CCATCGTGACGAAGACCCACTCCGATGTGGCAGCGGTCTCTAGTTCCAAGTAATACCCGATCCGCGAATAGCCGGTAAGCAACGCCGAATTGTCAGTGGCATAGGGTATCGCAGTCCCACCGCGAAAATTCGCCGTGTCGGGAATCGACAGGTCGTAGGCTAGTGAATAACTGGCGGCCGCTGGAACATTCGCCAGCAGGTCTGCATCGGCTCCTGGCAGCGGAGCGACGGGGGGCGAACCATCCGTGATCGTATAGCTAAAGGTGTCCGTTACCACGTCGCCCTCGTCGAGGGACTGCAGACCGGAGGGGTCGTAGCTGAAGGACCCATCACCATTCAGAGTGACGACCGCGCCGTTGGCGCTGATGGCATCGAAGCTGATGATGGCGGCGGCACTGGAGGTCGGGGGACCCGCCGAAACGAGCCCTTCGACATCAAATTCCCGGTACACAGTCCCCGGATTGGCGTTGTTGCCGAGGGCGCCTGCATAGATCAAATTAAATCGCACGGCATCGACGTTGGCCGCAATCAAACCGGAGCCGTCCATAATTGTGATCCGCGTGCTGGATGCTGCGGTAGTACTGGCGGAAAACGGCGCCTCTTCAAAAATACCGTGGGATATAAAGCCTGGCGTTCCCACTTGGCGGGTCAGAAATTCGTACTTCTGATTGGCCTGTGTTTGATTCGCACCGGTCCAACCAGCCAAGGTGCGGACTGTTTGAATGTCGTAGCCGTTGGCATTGACGGATGTGTCCAAAGTAAAAGTGACCGAAGCGGGTTGTTCGCTGTTGCGATAGAAAGCGGAGTCGGTAGTGGTGCCGGCCGCCACGCCATTATTTAAACCCCCGAATCCGAATGTCGGGTTAACAGTTGTCGCTGCCGCCAGGAATGTCCCCTGCCCCGCATTTATCAGGTCGTTACTGCTGGCGCTACTATCGAAGAATGTGTCCGAAGTACTATTCTCGCCAACAGCCACGATGTCCGCGACCACTGGGCTAGGGCTGTCGTTCTGCAGCACTCCCGACGCGGGAATGTTCAGCGTCTGATCCTCGGTGATCGGATCGGTTACCGTGTAGTCGTCGTCGACCGCGTCGAGTGTTGGCTGTGTCGACTGAACCAGGCCCTTCACATCGAACGTATACGTTCCTTCGTCGGAATCGTTATTTGCAATCGTGACCGTCGCGGTTTGAGTGCCCACGGTCGTTGGGGCGAATGCGACGTCGAATGTCGCGGCTTGGTTAAACAAGTTGTCGACGTCTTGCGGGGTTAGCTGGCCGTCGAAGAACCTCACGTCGGACATCAGTCCATCGTAATACTTGTTCGCGGGTCCACCGTTGGAATAGACAACGGGGCCACCCAAGACCATCGTCGGCGTTGCTTGGCCGCTATTGCCGTTGTAGGTTTGACTATTGACGTCCACTGCTAGTTGATTGTCGATGTAGATGGTCGCGTCGGCACTGCCTCCGAGGGTGAAATCCGACGGCACGCCGTCGGGATCTTGCCACTGGATGACCACTTGGTGCCAATCGCCGTCGTATAGATCGATGGAATTTACCTTCGCGGTACTTCCGGCACCGCCGCCGGAGTTAACGCCGACTCCGCCGTAGGCAGTTGCGTTCCCCATGCCGCCCCACGAACCGTGTCCTACGACCTCGATCACGCCGCTGTTGGTGCCACCCATGATCGGGTTGACGTCGATTGCACCGCCCGGAACATAGTCCTGGCGAGCAGTTGGCTTAAACCAGAACGAAATCGCGAATTCAAAGTTTGGCCGCTCGGTGATGCTATAGTTGCTGGCGGAGACATCGATCGAGCTGTTTGTCCCATTGAACGAGGCGACCATGCCGCGAGCAGGGTCGTTAACGAAGGTGGCGTTGCTGACAACGCCGTGGGAGTTGTTGCCACTGCTGTCGAGGGCGTTACCGTCGAGCGCGTAACGAGCGATCGGATCAGTTGGACCAGAGACAGTGAAGTCGGAGGAGCCACTGATGGTGACGGCAGTCACGTCCAATTCGGCGTCGCCGCTGTTCTGAATGGTGAACGTGTGGACAATATCGGCGGCGCCCACAGCCGCGGTACCGAAATCGGTGTCGTCGGCAACAGCCGGAGTCGTATCGCCACTGACGATGTCGACTCCCAGTCCCTGCACGTTGATTTCAGGGGCGGGAGGCGCGAAGAGAAACTCGTTCGCTCCGCGTGCGATATCACTGACGCGGACCTCGTCAATAAGCCCGAGTAGATTTTCGCTCGGACTGCGGAACTCCTGGCCAACACCAAACACGGCACTGGCTCCCAAATCGTTGTTCATATTGGTGGAAAGAATTTCGTTTGCCTGCGTTCGCGCCGCATCCACCGCCGTCCAATACAACTTAAAGTTGTCGGCAGTATTCTCCGTTCCATTGTAAGTGACGGCTACGTGGAACCACTCGTTGGCAACGAACGCGTCGTCGCCAGTCGTTGGGATCGCAGTTTGCAAGCCAGGTTGGTTGCCGGGGGCAAGATTTAAGAACTGCAAATTTCCAGACTGAAGCGCGAACTGGAATGGTCTGACGTTTAACGCTCCAGGGGCATCCATCATGACAATGCCCTGCTTGGTATTAATCTCGGGGACATTGATCAAGGCTTCGATGGTGAATGCGCCGTTAGCACCTGTCACACTATTGACGCTAATATTACTTCCCTGCAGGCCGTCGTCCGCACCGCCGCTGATGTCGGCCGCCGTGCCAAATCCCGCGAACGACGCATTGCCCAATGTGGCGCCATTGACGGCGGCGAGATTGAAGCTGCCCGTTACGCCAGCAGCAGGCACTGCCGGACCGGGATTGGCTTCATCGAGATGCCACAGATGTAATGTGTTCGCATCGTCCGGGTACGGTCCCGCGATCGCCAACAGTCGGCGGTCTTCCATCGTTTCGATCAGGAGACGACGAACCGCGCGGTGACCTCGGCGATGAGAAGAGACGCGACGAGTGCGGGGGAGGCTAGGCGGACGTTTCATGATTGGAATC
>JBLHLE010001117.1:0-3017 GCA_047620805.1 Pirellulaceae bacterium | reverse complement strand
CACGATAATGTGCTCAATGTTGGTTCTGGCAGGTTGCGACGACCGCGTCATTCCCACAGTGACCGTCAATTTGTCGGAGGAGCAGGCTAAGGAGATTCGCGATGGATTCGCTGGCTTAACCGAGTCGGTTTCGGCAGAAGACTACTTGCGGCTGCGTGACATCATCGTTGAATCTCCGGGGTACGATCCGTATTCGAGCGATCTCGAGAAAGCAGGAGAGCTGTTGGCCGAAGGGCGGCCCCAGGAAGCGAAAGCTATGCTAGATGCGTCTTTTCCGAATCTAGTGCTCAGTCCACGCGCTCATCTGTTGGCAGCGCAAATTGCCATGGACAAAGGTGAACAGGAGCTGTCGTCCCAAGAGGGATTGTATGCCGCAGTTTGTCTGGAGGGGATCTTGCGATCTGGCGACGGGAACGCGGCGATGCCGTACTTGGTGTCTCGCCCATCCGACGAATACGACGTGGTTGTATATCTGGACAAGCGAGTTACGGGGCAGCGTTTGCAGCAACAGGACGGCCGTCAATTTGACCTACTGGTGCTCGACGATGGCTCGGAAGTCTGGTTCGACGTCACAGTGGCGTTCGACGCGATTGGTGGAAATCCAATCGCCGTCGGCAATGAGTGACGAAGCGACGAGTGGACTGATCTTCGCTGGCGGCAGAAGAGCTATCTGAGTTGCGTTTAGGGGCTGCGCGTCTTTGGGCGGCATTCGCGTATCGACATCGTCGGAGGTATTGCGGTGGATCAATTCCCTCTCGGCGCTATTTTCAATGCGAACTGCTGGCCAGGATTCATCGCCGTTGATCGCCGATTCCGCGAGAGTTGCGCGGCCTGCTGAGTGACCTGTTGCGAAAAGTGCAGGATTTGATCTGAGTTCTATTTTAACGTATGTAGGGAGCGAATTGAATGAATGCATTGTGCTCGATCGGATTATGTAGGAATGAACGTTTGTGTGATGACTGAATTTGCTGCACAGGTCGCTCCATCGGTACATCCGCCGAAAGCGGCGGGAAAGTGTAGCGACACGGGATTTTGCCGGCGGATATTGTCGCCGAGAGGAGCTGGAAAGAGTAGCATTTCGAATACAATTGTTGCGCCAAACAGGTGTGACCTCATGAGTTCTTCAACTTTGAAGAGGCGAAGATGAAAACAGCGATCGGGAAAATTGCGGCGATTCTTGCCGCCTGCCTCGCTCAGCTCGTTTTCAACGGGTGCGGACCAGATATAAAGCAAGTCTACGACGACTACAATCAAGGTCGTAGATTTGAGCAGCAAGGAAAGATCGAAGCTGCTATCGAGAAGTATTCGGCTTCCATCGACGGGCATCCGGGTTTTGTTGGCGGTTATATCAGTCGCGGTGTCTGTTTATGCAAGAAGGAACAATTCGCCTCGGCCCTCGCCGACTTCAAGAAAGCGATCGAAATCAGTCCCCGCTGTGATCTCGCCCACTTCAACAGCGGCTGTGTGCAAGTTGAGCTCGGGGAGTTGGAACGAGCTATCGAAACATTCTCGTGTGCGATTGATTTGAATCCGACCCACGCGATGGCTTGGTTTCGACGAGGCGACGCTTTCGCAAAGTTGAAACAATACGATTTGGCGATGAACGATTATTCGGAGACGCTTCGGCTGACTCCCGGCAATGCAGATGTGTACGTTTCGCGCGCAGCGGTCTGTGCCAAGCAAGGGTTTTCCGGCCAAACAATCGCCGAATTGAAAGGCGCAGTGAATGTCGACTCCCAACATCTCGCAGCTCTGCTGCTGCTCGGATCGAAGCTGGTGGAGTCAAAAAGATTCCGTGAGGCCGAGGAGTATTTCGCTCGAGTTATCAGTCTCGAGCCGGAAAACGCTGCCGCCTTACAGAAATTGGGTATTTGCGAAATTGTTCGAAACGACCTGGGCGAAGCTGCGACTCATTTGCGGCAAGCCGTCGCGGCTAATCCGGCTAACACGCAAGCCAAGTATTACTGCGGCTTAGTCCTGTCCGATCTAGAGCGGTTCGTCGAAGCCGAAGAGTATTTGCTCGACGCGACTCGCAGTTGTCCTGCCGATGCGGCATATCGTCTTGCATTGGCTAAGCTGTATTCCAGGACCTATCGCGCTCGCGAAGCAATCCGGATGATCGACGATATATTGCTGGAAGCTCCAGGACATGCACACGCACTTCGATTGCGACGAGCCAGTGAAAAAGCACTCCGCCAAGAGAAGATGATGGGCCGCTCGTTACGGAATGTGAATCGCGGCTCCACTGATTCTCCGAATGGCTTGCGGGCGAACTAGTTATCTTTGCATGCGATGCTGGTTTTTGATGCTGGCGTCGTTTATTGTAGTGCTCGACCCGACTCCACTTGCATGTCGCACCATTCAATTTCGCAACATTCAATGCCACACCACCGTCAATGGCTGCACGGTTTCGCCAATGGATTGTTTTTCCGACCCGTTTAAATCGTGCGATATGTGTTCACTACGTTTTGGGCTTCTTATTGGAATCTTGTCAGTTGGGTTTATCAGTGAAATTGAGCGGCCATTAACTGTTTCTTTCTGGGACGGCAATTATCTCTTCGGCGCGTAGCATTTCGACGCAAAACTTGGTCTGATACTTGAAGATAGACTGATTGCTATTTTCGTCTTCTTTTAGATTTCAATTTGCGATGAATGACCTTCCCAAAACGCCGGCAGTAGCCAGTATTACAGGTTTGTTGTGGGTGATCCGTCTGTTCGCGCTCGTGGCAGCGGCGGTGGCAACATATTTATTCGTTCTGAGTATGTCGGGACGGGGCTTGCCTGTTGGTTGCGGCTCGGGATCCGGATGTGCGGAGGTGCTTCAGAGCACTTGGTCGGCGGTGTTTAACATTCCCGTAAGCGGGCCCGCGTTGTTGGCATATGCCGCCGTGATTTTTGCGACCTTTCTGGTCAAGACAAATGCATCGGCGTTTACGCAGGAGATGGGGTGGCGACTCCTAGTGGGACTGGGGACTGCGATTGCCGCATCGATTATGTGGTTTGTAGTCGTGCAGCTA
>JBLHLE010001116.1:0-3018 GCA_047620805.1 Pirellulaceae bacterium | reverse complement strand
ATCCGGCGAGTTTCCTCGCTTACGCGTCGGGTTACTATTGCGCCGTGTTTTGGGAAAGTTGGCGACAAACTCATGTCCACAAACGACTTGCAATGAGCTAAGTTCTACTCATGAATAATCCGGGCTATCCCACCTCGATTGGCAATTATTCTGTTAGCTTCTAAGCAGTACAACGGTTTATATATCGAAGTGACGCGATTGCGGCAGGATCAACATCAACGGAGTGCGAAAGGAATTACAGTAGTGATTGACCATTCCAAACCCACTCGGAACGTCAAATATCCCCAGCCATTCACTAGTTGGGCCAGACACGTGTACCCGGTTTCAAAGCATGCTCTGGAAGCTCGGAAACCTTCTCAAACACGCGCATCTGCTCCGGCGCCTCCAGCACCGTTTTCGATTCATCGAACAACTCCGTTGTCTTGTTCAGCACTGTATTGGTATCCAAGCCGAGGTGCTTGGCCATGAAAGGGTACATTGCCTGCCGTTTCATGTACTGATACCCATGCTTCTGGTTGGGGAAATGCGCATTCTGAAAATTGGCGTCCGAGCCGAATAGCTTAAAGACGTTTTGGATGTAGGGAGCCTCGACCTTAGGTGTGTTTTTAGTCCAGTCGCCACCGACTGAGACGAGCAGTAGTGGACGAGGCGCGGTGAGGGCCGCAATTTCCGCGTTGTTGGTCTCTAGTTCCGCCGTTTTATGGATCGGCATACCGCTTTCGCAGTGACAACCGCCAAAAAAATGAGCCGAGACCATTACGACGGGTGCGGAAACCTTGACGCGTTCATCCACCGCCGTCAGCAAGAATGTTTGTGTTCCACCTCCGGAGCAACCCGTGACTCCGATTCGATTCTCGTCCACATCCGGCAACGATTGGACAAAATCGATCGCGCGAATGCTGCTCCAAGTCTGCAACGTAAGCGCCTGCCCGTGACCGTGTTGCCAGCCTAAGTGCTGCGAGTCGCCATACCCAATCATATCGTAAGAGAATACAACAGCTCCCATTCGCGCCAACGTGGCGCATCTGTTTTGTTGGTCCGCTCGATATCGCCCGCCAGCGGGGCCCCCGGCATGGCCGTGAGGACACAAGACTGCGGGGAATTTCCCCTTCCTTCCCAGTGGCCGGTAGAGGCTACCGTAAACAAAGAATCCAGGTCGAGCTTCAAACGCCGCCGACTCAACCGAGTAACCTTCGTATTCACGTTTCTTGTGTACTACTGGATTCAATGGAGTACGCGGTGGTAGCGGGTCGAGGTTCGCTCCGACGAGAATCTGCTTTCGCAACTTCACTGCCCGCTGCTGCCACCCCTCTAGATCTGAGTAAGCGGCCGACATTCTTGCCAACTGTTCGATAGCAGCGGCTTCGCTATGATAATTCCCCCGGCAAAGTGTCGGTGCTACGGACGCCTTTTGATTATCGTCATTCTCATCCGCGGCAAGGTGAGTTACGGACAATACAAGGCAGGCAATTAGCAACGCGCGAGACAGAGTCGAGGTCATCATCTTGGATCCCTAATTAAGTGCTTTTCATGGGGGCAAACTCGCCAGCTGCGATGCGACCCAAGTGAAGTTTACCGACGTCTGCATGGTTTACAAGCAAAATCGTAGCCGCGACTCTTAGTCCTCCCTTGTGCGTTGCTGGCGTTGCCCTATCGTGTTCCCACGGGCGCAAACATACATGCTAGGGAAGGTGAGTTTTCGCTGTTATAATTCGATCTGGAGAGCGAACCTGACTACCGCACCGAAAATTTCATTTATAACCTTGGATATCTTTAGGAACGACGGCAGTTGTCGAGTCGAGGAGCCGTATCGCGCTGAGCAGCGAATGCCCGATTGGCTTGCCACTCGTCCGCCATTCTGGTCTTCCTGCATCCATGCATTTCGGCGTCATAAAACTGCCCCCACTGCATTGGCGAATTGCTTTCGCGGACATACCGTTCGCGTTTCCCCGCAAATGCACACCCTCAACGTACCTCGAGTCACCCAGCTGTTTCCTCATCAATCGAATAAATTGAACCCCTGCGATGAATATTCCGACAAAGATGATATGGAAACATCTTTACATCGCCAATTGAAAGATATTTACGCAAAAGCAGATGCTCAGCTTGAGGTGCCCCTGGGTCGATATCGAATCGATGTTGTGTCTGACGGGGACTTAGTAGAAATCCAGCACGGCTCACTCGCCGCGATTCGCGACAAGGTGGCGGACCTCTTAGCGCAAGACCATCGTGTGCTAGTCGTGAAACCAATTGTGGCTCGCAAGTATCTTGTCAAACAAGACGCAAAAAGCGGGCAAGTTGTAAGTCGAAGGTTGAGTCCAAAAAGAGGAACAGTAGTGGATCTCTTTGACGAACTGGTCTATTTCACTCGCGTCTTCCCACATAAGAATCTGGCGATAGAAGTACCCTTGGTTGAAATCGAAGAATATCGATATCCCGGACACGGTCGCCGACGCCGACGAAAAAAGAACGACTACCAAGTCGAAGACCAGAAGTTATCCAGAGTCGACTCGATCTATCGCTTCACAACAGCTGCCGAGTTACTGACTCTCGTACCTCCTGGACTGCCCCAGCCGTTCCATACTGGGCAGCTCGCCGATCAGATGGAAGTCGACCGGTGGATTGCCCAGCGAATCGCATACTGCTTTCGAGAGATCGGCGCGACAAAACAAGTCGGCAAACAGGGAAACTCGCTGCTGTACCGCTTTTCCGAACGACGGCCTCGCAAATCGGTCGCGTCCAAGCCAGCCCGGTCAGATGTCGCTTAACCGACTGAAAATAAGGGGCTTAACCGACTGAAAATAAGGGGCATAACTGGCCGGCTTGATCATGAGCTGGTCGACACTGCCGCTCGGGAAGTACCAACACGACGCGGCAGCGAGTGATTACCAGCACGACGCGGCAGCGAGTGATTACCAGCACGACGCGGCAGCGAGTGATTACCAACACGACGCGGCAGCGAGTGATTACCAGCACGACGCGGCAGTTTTGATGTTGCGCTTTTCCATCGCAGCAAGC
>JBLHLE010001115.1:0-3019 GCA_047620805.1 Pirellulaceae bacterium | reverse complement strand
TGCCGCATCGGGGTACTTTGGTCGCCTTGAACCGCAGTCGGGTGACTAGTGTTAGATCAGTGGCAATGGGCTGCCGTCGCTGACGGGGAATGGCCGGCCGAGTTGGTCGTGAATTGCGGCGCGGGGCGAGATGCCAAGTGTTTTGAAGATCGTGGCGTGCACATCGGCTGGGCCACATTTGTCGGTTTTGGGAAAGGCACCCTGGGAGTCGCTGCTGCCGTAGACTTGCCCGCCGCGGATGCCGCCTCCTGCTAATGCTACGGAGTAGACGCTGGGGTAGTGATCGCGACCCGCGCTGCCGTTAATTTTCGGAGTGCGACCGAAATCGGTGAGAACCACGACCAGAGTTTCGTCCAAGGTTCCTCGGTCTTCTAGATCGGCAAGGAGTGCTGATAGACCTTGATCGAAAACCGGCAGGAGATTTTTCTTGAGGCGATTGAAGTTGTCCGAATGAGTGTCCCACATGTCGCCGCTGCCACCGTTCAAATCGCCCGCGGCGCAGCAGACTTGGACGATCGGAACACCGGCCTCTGTGAGTCGTCGAGCGAGCAGCATGCTCTGGCCGCCGATGTGGTCGCCATAGGATTCGCGGATCTTGGCGGGTTCGCGGTCGAGATCGTATGCGTTCTTGACTGCCGAACCGAGCAGCATGCCGCTGGCCATGTCGCGGAAATGGTCGAAATTGCCAAAGTCAGATTGTTCGCTGATCGGATCCTCCAACGAACGCAATAGCTCCTTTCGGGATGCGAAACGGGGAGCATCGACTTCGCCCAGATTGAGGACTTGCGAGCCGAGCGATCGCGAGACGCCACCGAACGGTTTGCCCTTTGGAGTGCGGATGACAATCGGATCGTATTTAGCGCCCAGCCAACCACCGTATTCGCCCGCTTGCAGGGTGCCATTGTCGACCATGGGGTAGGGGAGTCGTACCGCGTTGGGGACGCCGAGAGCGGCATTGCGAAATTTGGAGACCATCGCGGCGAGCGATGGCCAGTCGTTTTGCAGTGGCGGAATGTTGCCCGCGCGAGGCGGTTTGTGCCCAGTGAGATTCCAGTACATGCCGCGACCATGAGCAGAATCGTCGTGGCAGATCGAGCGAATGATCGCAAGTTTTTCGGTTTGCTTGGACAGTAGCGGCAAGTGCTCGCCAATCCGCAACCCAGGCGTCGCGGTGGCAATCGTAGAAAACTCGCCGCGAATTTCGGCAGGTCCGTCGGGCTTAGGGTCCCACGTCTCGTGGTGACTCATCCCACCCCAACAGAAAATGACGATGCACTTGCGATACTTTGGTGCCGATGGTTCGTTCAACTCGTCCGCGCGAAGCTGAAGGAGCGATGCGAGCGATATCCCACACAAACCAGCTGTGCTGGTCAGTAGTCGTCTGCGTGAGATTTGCAGTCGCGAATTTGGCTGGCGATGAGGCGTGTCCATGGTCCGGTGTCGCCTTGTGGTGGGGAATGTGAGCTTCCGTGTGCGGGTTTACTATCTAGAATTGACGCGTAAGTTGCAAGTGCATTCCAAGTTACAGGCCAATTAAGGGGGGAATCAGTTTGCACCGCTGGGCTCAATTGGCAATATTGGGACCAATGAACCACTTATTCGCTCTCCTATCCATTGCAAGGAAACCGATATGAATTGTCGTTTAATGGCTTTTGCTCTGGCGGTTTTCACTGTGCATTCAGTGTCTGCTCGGCGGACGACAAGAGCCAAGCAGCAATAAAGAACGCTGCCGCAAAGAAGAACGCTGCCGCAAAGAAGAACGCTGCCGCAAAGAAGAACGCTGCCGCAAAGAAGGAAGGCACTGATAAGACGAGAGCAGACCGGCTCAATCAAGCGACGAAAATATTCGACAGGATCAAGTCGCTCGAGGGCGAGTGGATTTCAACGTCTGGTGAACACAAGGGCAAAGTCACGTTTACCTATCAGGTAATCGCCGGCGGCAGCGCGATTGTCGAGCGAGAGTTTCCAGGCATTCCGCACGAGATGATTACGATTTACCATCTCGACAACGGCAACGTGATGTTGAATCACCTGCCGACTGTCGAAACCCCCGAGGAAACGGCATATTCTGGAAACCGCGCAGCGCCAGACGCAGCATCTGAAATCGAGAACGCCCCGATCGACACCGATCTACCAGCAATCATCGAACGATGGTCGGATCTACCGAATGCGGTCAAGGCCGGCATCGCGGCGATGGTAAGGGCGGCAGTATAAAGGGGGGGCGGTCGAACTTCTCTCAGACGCCCGGCCGACGAGGTCCCTTGGTCCGCCACAATAAATCGTGCATTTGTCAGGCAAAAGTTAAAGGGAGGGGCGGTCGAAGGCCTAGTAACCAAACTCCGCTTAAGCGTCTCGCCTTGAACACGGATTCAAGATCGGGCTCGTACCTCACTGACCTAGAATCCTAAATAGTTATGTGGCGCGGTGACGCCTGAGCAGCAGACCGCCAAGCGTCGCAAACGCCGCAATCAAGATCAGCAGTGGGAATTCGACGGCCATGTATTCGTCGTCATTGACGAAATCGAACCGAAGCGGTTGGAATGATTCACCTGGAGGTTCGGCGAATAGATGAAGAGGCCCCAATTTCAGGATGTCTGTGTGCCAGTATCCGGGTACCGAGCCGAGCGATTGCAACATAGGGTCATTGGCCAACGCAGTCATGTCAGTATGCGGCGCGATCGCAGTGTGCGAAACACCGCTACCGCCACCAAAGATCAGGTCTTTCGAGCCGATGTTCACGTAGAGGTAAAGGGAACATCCGATGACGTTGAGGAGAAGGACGAAACCAGCGAATACAGACACAGCGATAAACCCCCAACCAGCAAGACGGCGAAACGACCGGTTGCGTTTAGGAGTCGCCGTTGTATCAGGAACTTCGTACGGGCTGACCATTAAGGCAAACTAGCGTCACATAACGTATAGGAATCTACCCCTGTCGTGCTCGCGCGTTTAGCTAGAACGACAGGGAGAACCGATATCGCGAGCATGTCGGGTAGACTCCCGTTGAACGGAACTACAC
>JBLHLE010001114.1:0-3023 GCA_047620805.1 Pirellulaceae bacterium | reverse complement strand
TCCCACATCAAATTGATGTGGTCCTCAATAACCAGGATATCTCCCGAATTGTGTAGCGGGTTCATACCTCCGCTGGCATTGGAAACGATTAAGCCCTTGGCCCCCATCGCGTTCATCAGCAGGACGGGCATGCCAACGTCCTCGCTGGAATATCCCTCGTAAAGGTGACACCTTCCTTGCATCGCCACGACCGGTACACCGCCGAGCTTACCAATTACTAATTGCCCGCGGTGACTCAAGGCAGTCGAGTGCGGAAAGTGGGGGATGTCGCGATAGTCAATCACAGCCTCGCGGTCGATGTGCTCGGCCAAGCCGCCGAGCCCCGTACCGAGGATTATTGCCACACGCACTTCGCCATCGTAACGGCGCCGCACTTGAGCGAGCGCTTCGTCCATCTTATCGCGAATTGCATCCATCGGCAGTTCTTTCAGCTTCGTGAATGCATTCGACTATTGCGAGCTTCGTTCGCCGGCCAGCACGCCGGAAACCAAAGTGCACAGGTTCGGTTCTGCCGCGTTGGCCGTCGCAATAATCTTGCTAACGTCCGCTGGTTCGAGTGCATCGGGAAGACACATATCTGTCACAATCGAGAATCCAACGACTCGGAGCCCGCAATGAACGGCGACTATGACCTCGGGAACCGTGGACATACCCACGACATCGGCTCCGATAGTTCGTAGAAACCGGTATTCGGCGCGCGTTTCCAAATTGGGACCCGCGACCGCAACGAATACTCCCTTACTGGCTTCGATGTTCTCGCGACGTGCCAATTCCAACGCGCGATCTACGAGTTTCTGCTCGTACGGCTCGCACATATCGGGGAAGCGCGGGCCGAGTCGATCGTCGTTGATGCCGATCAGAGGATTGTCGCCCATCAAGTTAATCTGGTCTTCAATGACCATGATGTGGCCATTCTTGTAATAAGGATTGAGTCCGCCGCAAGCGTTTGATACCACCAGCAGTTCCGCGCCCATGGCCTTCATGACGCGAACGGGCAACGTGATCTGCTTGAGCGGATATCCCTCGTACATATGAAAGCGACCTTCCATCGCCATCACCGGTAAACCTTCGAGTGTTCCGCAGACCAATCGTCCTGCATGACTAATCGCCGTCGACCGCGGAAAGTTAGGAATGTCTTCGTAGTCGATCGCGATATCGACGTCGATCTTTTCTACCAGTCCACCCAATCCGGTTCCGAGTATGATGCCAGCGTGCGGTGTCTTGTCCCATTTTGCCTTGATGGCGGCAACAGCCTCTTCAATTTTGTCGTACAAATCGAGCATTGTTCGTCCTTTGGGTTCAACGATCAGAATGTATGCGCGGAAGCGGATTATGTATCAGCAACTAGACGATTTCATCACGAAAGCCTATCGCATCGCACAAGTAGCGACAAGTGTGGGGGGCATACTCTGAGCCGTAGATTCAGCTGCCGAACCAGTCATTCGCAGCCTAGCATTCGGCGACCGAGCATTCGGCGACCGAGCATTCGGCGGTCGAGAGATTTCTGATCTAGAGATTTCTGATCTAGAGATTGCTGATCCAGTCGAGGATGTTGGCTATGGCCTCATCCCAATTCTGTTGTTCGGTACGTCCGGATGACTTACGCGGTTTAAAACTATGGTCGCCGTCGGGCAACCAACGCACATCAATACTCTGTGACAACTTGTAATTGGCTACCTCTTGTTGATTGCCAAAGGTATCGCGCTCGCCCTGTAGAATGAGAGCGGGAGTACGCAGATCCGCCAGGTGCTCCGTTCGCAATTTCTCAGGTTTTCCGACGGGGTGGAAAGGATAACCTAAGCAAACCAGACCAGCTACGCCAAGTTCATCGGCCACCGTGCTGGCAACACGTCCCCCCATAGATTTGCCACCTATCAGGATATGCTTGCGGCGATTTTCCGAGACGACGGAGGCAAACGACTCTTGCAATTTAGGTAGGCGATCTGGCCCACCTTTTTTGCCGGTCGTTCGAGCGCGAGCCATGTAGGGAAATTCGAATCGCACCACGCGAACTCGGTTTTCGGCAAGCTGCTGTGCGAAGTACTGCAAAAACGGACTGGTCATCCCAGCGCCTGCGCCATGTGCCAAAATGAAAATGGCTTTAGCTGTAGCCGGACCATCAATGATGAGTCCTCGGTCGTCGATCGTGCTGCCGCCCAACGAACGTCTCCCCAACGAACGTCTCCCCAACGAACGTCTCCCCAACGAGAATTGACGCGACAAGAATTGACGCGACAAGAATTGACGCGACTACGAGTTGACAGTGAGCTTTAGACTGAGCGCGTTGCCGACGATTGCCAGCACCCACAAAGCCAAACACCAAACCGCCAACGCGTAACCGCAACCGAGAATAAGCGACAAAATGAAGTAGCCCGCAAAGGCGGCTAATGCAAGTAGCCGAAATCGGCCGGAAGACCCAAACGAGGCCAAGACTCCCCAAGCGAGTAGGGCGATACCAGCGGCACTAAATACAACCAAAAGTGTCCACCACAATAAGGTACCTTGCTCCAAGCCCATCTTCGTTCTCCTGACTCACAATGTGAATCGTCGCTGTGAAAGGTTTAGTAATTTAAGCAGATAGTGTAACGCTGTCGCTGCGGTGGTGTAAACCGGCCTTTTTGCCTGCAACGCTCCAGCAGTCCCCACATGACAACGGCGCGTCGCAATTCAACAAAGCCGGGCAATACGCTATCACTCGGTAAGATTTATAAATCGCTTCAGCCTGTGAATCGGCGACCGCCAAATGCACTATTTGGGAGAATAGCCGGGGGCCGCGAAGAACGACGTCACTTCTTTGCCATCGTCAGCATTCCAGATGACGACGCGCCCGTCAAAAGCGCCGGCGGCGACACGCTTGGTACCGGCATGAAATGCCGACGAAAGCGTCCAATCTTGCTGACCATCGTATTTGCGAATTAGCTTGTGTGACGCCGACTCGAATTGCCGCACGCTCTTGTCCGTGGACGTGGCCAGGAACACGTCACCGTAGTTCATCAATTTGTAAACTGGGCCACCAAACGACA
>JBLHLE010001113.1:0-3026 GCA_047620805.1 Pirellulaceae bacterium | reverse complement strand
TGTGTGATGCTTAGAGGTCGTCGTTCGCTGCTGTATTTGTACTTTTTACTGCGGAAGGCGTCCTCGCAGACTCGCTCGATCACTTGGACTTGCCAATTGGAGAGTTCCGCTTGCCATTTCCCACTATTGTCCTGTAGCAGTGGCCCGATCGTCTCGCTCTTCCACGACAGTTCGGCGGGGTCTACTAGTCGCGTGGCCGATGCCGCGAACGACAACATGCTTTTATCGAATTTGACGCTCAGTGCGCCGCAGATTTTGGTGAGAATTTCTTGCGGGGACTGAATTAAATCCTCGTAGTGTACTTCGATATAATCGTCGCCAAAATAGCGATTGCCGTCGCGTTGGCCTCGACGAAATTGGGCCCGATAGATTAAAGCATGCATCCACCACGGGCGTCCCGAGGACCACTTGGCTTTTGTCCGTGACAGGATGACGTCTCGAGGATCCCGAATGATATGCAGCAATACCGAGTTTGGAAAGTGTCGACGGAGTGGTTCGATGAAGTCGATATTGCGAGGGTCCTTATCCCCGACGATCGGTTTGCCTGCGACTTGTGAGTACTTTACGAGCAGACTCTTATAGGCCGCCTCCAGTTTCAGTGGTTGCTCAAATTCGGGCAACAACTCTTTCGCAGGTATTTTGGCGCGAGCAAACTCCGCATCCGCCTCCAGTTGTTCGATGAATTTCAAGATTCCACGGCGTTCGTGGCACCGTTTCGTCCGATCATGGGCGACGTATCGCCGAAAAAAATGTGTCTCTGGTGTGAAGCAGATTTGCGGGTGAGCATTCAGCATGCTCTGCAAGAGGCTGGTGCCGGAGCGTCCAACGCCACAAACAAAAATAGGTCTTGGATCGACGGTTGATTCGTTCACAAGACTCCTCACGCCGCTTTGCCTACCAGCGAAGTCAATTCGGGAGCACGCAGCTCAGAATCACCCTCAATGTAGATTTGGTGCCAGACGGCCAAGTTGACCAGGCTGTAATACAAGCGACTGTCTTTTTCTGCCAACAGTCGTTCCAAAGCACCAGCATTAAGTAAGCCTGTACGGCGAGCAAAATCACGCAGCAGTGGCAAGTATCGTTGGCCGAATTCAGAACTGCGCCATTCTTTCACTGGTGCCTGAAATCCGCGTTTTTCCCGATAAACGTACTCGGGAGGCAATTGCTTTGACGCGATCTTCTTGAAGATCGCCTTGCCGACCTGGCCGACTGCACCACGCCATTGTGGAGGCAGGCCGAGCACGAATTCGATAATGCGGTGGTCCAAGAACGGAACGCGACCTTCGATGGAGAAGGCCATTCCCATCTTGTCGAGTCGAGGAAGCATGAGCTGTGGCAATCGGAATTTCAAGTCAATATAGGACATCCAAGCGGTGAGGTCACGTCGCTCGGACCGTTGTAGAAATTGTTGGTGCAGTGGGGCAACAACTGAATCGAACGTCCGACCTATATCCGATTTTATCGCAGGTCCAATAAGTGACGATTTTATCTGCTCGCCAAAATCGAGACTGCCTCCCCAAAATAGTGGCTGACCATTGGCCGCTCGCCGAAGGATCTCGCGGCCCGCAGAAGTCCACGGCAACAGAGAGCCTGCAATTGCTGACGCTGCCTTGCGAATCGGACGTCCCGGGAAATCAGGGAGCCATGAATTCCATTTCTCGGCATCTCGCAAACGCATCCAGTTTCGATAGCCAATGAATATTTCATCCGCTCCTTCCCCCGAGAGGACAACCTTGACACCCGTGTCTCTAGTCTTCTTTGATAAAAAGTAGACCGACGAACATACCGGCGCAGCTATCGGTTCATCTTGGTGATAGGCAACACTAGGAAACGCATCGCTAAACGCGCTTGAAGTGACTTGGATCTCGTGGTGGTTCGTATGCGCTCGCTCCGCCAGCATGCGAGCGTCGTCGCCTTCGTTGTAACGCCCCATGTCCTCGTAGACGATAGTGTAGGTATTGAGACTCGAAATCTTCTTTGCCATGCTTTGCAACAAGAAACCCGAGTCGACTCCTCCCGAAAGGAACAAGCCGACCGGCACGTCTGCGATCATGCGATAGTCGATGGCCTCACGCAGCAGCTCCTCTAGCCTTTCGCAAGCTTCAGCGTAAGTCGCAGGCGGTTCATCGCAATGGTCTAGTGGGTCCCACCAAACTCGTCGAGCAATTGTCCGCGATCGAATGTCGTATTCGAGTAGCTCTCCCGCGGCAAGGCATTCAATGCCGGAGAACAGGGTCGATGGTGCAGCCGTCGCCCGGAATGTCAGGTAATCGACGAAACTATCGTGGTTCAGATTGCGCGAAACTTTGGGGTGAGCCAGAATCGCCTTGATTTCAGAACCGAAAAGCAATTCGCCATTAACCGTCGTCACGTACAGAGGTTTAATGCCAACTCGATCGCGAACAGCGTATACTTTTTCGTTGCGACGATCGTAAATAACGAACGCAAACATGCCATTCAAACGGTTTAGAAGTTCCTCCAATCCCCAATGAAGAAAGCCCATCAGGATGACTTCTGTGTCTGAATGGTCCGTTACAAAGCGAACCCCCTCGTCTTCAAGTTCTTTACGAAGCTCAGCATGATTGTAGATCTCGCCATTGAAAACCAGAACCGCGTCTTTATTTGGAGCCGACATCGGTTGATCGGCAATTGGCGATAGATCGATAATAGAAAGTCGACGATGCCCCAATCCAATGCGACGATGTGGACCAATCCATGACGCTGCGCCGTCTGGACCACGATGCGCGATGCTGTCCCTCATCTCGGCAAGCAGCTTGGGCTCTACGTTTCCGTCGGGAGAAATCCACGCAACTATTCCGCACATTATGCTGCCCTCGCCGATTTCTGGCTTGCACCAATTACTGATTCGTATCGGTCGGCAAAGACGGACGGCGATAGATTCGTCTCGACATACTGACGCGCAGATCTACTCATTCTCGATTTTTGAGGGGGTGTCAGACTGCCAAAACGCTCAAAAGCGGCCGCGATATCGTCGCTGTCGTTTGGATCAAACAGGAAGCCCGTCT
>JBLHLE010001112.1:0-3026 GCA_047620805.1 Pirellulaceae bacterium | reverse complement strand
ATCACGACATTGTCAGCCATGTCGCGCATCACTTCCATCTCGTACTCTTTCCATCCCGTAATGCACTCCTCAATGAGCACTTCGGTAACGGGAGACTGGTCGAGTCCGATGCGAACCAGGCTGTCGAAATCTTCTTTATTGTAGGCGATAGCCGAGCCCGAGCCGCCCATGGTGAAGCTTGGTCGAACCACTGCGGGCAGACCTGTATCGGCAAGGGCAACGCGAGCTTCATCCAGCGTTTTAACAGTTCTTCCCCGGCAAACTTCAAGCCCGATCTTTCCCATCGCGACTTTGAACTGCTCTCGCTCTTCCGCTTTGGCAATCACAGCGGCATTGGCGCCAATCATTTCAACGCCGTATTTTTCTAAGACGCCATGTTGGTCTAATTCCATCGCGACATTTAGCGCGGTTTGACCTCCCAACGTCGGCAAAAGAGCATCTGGACGCTCTTTTTCAATAACTTTTTCTACGATCTCCCATGTCAGCGGCTCGATATATGTTCGCTCTGCCGTGGAAGGGTCAGTCATAATCGTGGCGGGGTTTGAATTGACCAACACAACTTCGTAGCCCTCTTCGCGTAGCGCTTTGCACGCTTGAGTACCCGAATAGTCGAATTCACAGGCTTGGCCAATGATAATTGGTCCAGACCCAATGAGAAGGATTTTCTTAATGTCAGTTCGGCGTGGCACGGGAGGGAAAAACCTTTCTAATCAATCTCGCTGTCGCGTGATCGTATCTGCTGATGCGGTCGAGAGTTGTGCGGAGGGGTCGAAAACAAATGTCGCTCCCAGTGACCGCAGTCCTGAGAGTAAAATCCCTCGAAATTAACACTCAAGACACCTCGCTACAAGGGGCCGAGCGATTCAGTTCGTTATCCGTTTGCCTGGTCGAAACAGGGCCGCGATATCCGTCGAGACTCTCAATCTGCAATTCTCCGCATTCGCGACCCGATAAGACCTACAGCCGGCACAATCCACCGGCTCTCATGCTGGACAGCCACTACCAATCGATTCGTCGTAATATCCGTGCCCAATTTCTAAGCATGGAATACCAGCGACTCGTTGACACCTTTTCGTAAGCCATTTAGTATGAATGTGTTGGAAACATTCTGGATTTCTGCGTCCTTTGATATTTTCGAGGCACATTTGTCGAGTCCATCCCAGTCTCATGTCTTTGCAGAAAGCACTGATCAGCGCGTTCAGCAATTCACAGAGAGCATCAGTTTTGACAGTCGCTTATACGCCCATGACATACAGGGTTCGACAGCGCATGCGCAAATGCTACAAGAGGTTGGCGTACTAACCGAGGGTGAATGTCAGGAGATCATTTCCGCCTTCGCCGAAATCAAAGCAGAAATCGAAGCGGGTACATTCGAGTTCAAGATTGAACTCGAAGATATCCATATGCACATTGAACAGGCACTGATTGATCGCTTAGGCGACATCGGCCGCAAGTTGCATACGGGGCGCAGTCGAAACGATCAGATTGCAACAGACCTCCGGCTGTGGACGCGAGACGCGATTGATCGCGTTGATGGCCTGTTGACGAACTTACAAAAGGCCTTTGTTGGCCGCTGCGACGCTGACATCGACGTCATTCTCCCCGGCTACACACACTTACAGCGCGCCCAACCCGTATTGGCACCCCACTACTGGTTGGCGTACTGCGAAAAATTTGAGCGCGATCGGCAGCGATTGGCGGATTGTCGCCGTCGCGTGAATATCAATAGTTTGGGCACGGCGGCACTCGCCGGAACGTCGATTCCGATCGATCGCGCGTCGACGACCGAGAAACTCGGCTTCGAGGCAATCGCCCGCAACAGCATCGACGTTTCGAGCGATCGCGATTTCGCGTTGGAAACTGCGTTTGTGCTAACGATGATTGCGGAGCACTTAAGCACCTGGGCGGAGGAATGGATCCTCTGGTCAACGGTTGAGTTCAACTTCCTGAAGTTGCCGTCCAAGCTCTGCACTGGTTCGTCCATCATGCCCCAAAAGATCAACCCAGACGTTCTCGAATTGACGCGGGGGAAAACAGCGAGGGTGGTCGGGAATTTGCAAACGCTATTGGTTTTGATCAAGGGCCTACCATTGGCTTACAATCGGGACCTGCAAGAAGACAAACTACCGCTCTTCGACTCCTTCGACACGGTCGAAGCGTGTTTACACTTGGCAGAAGTAATGGTCGTTCAAGCGGTCTTAAATCGCGCTGCAATTGCAGAACGACTGCACCGCGGGTATTTGGACGCGACCACTTTGATGGAATACCTGATGCGGGAGTCTGTCCCCCAGCGTACTGCCCATCATCTGGTAGGTGCACTCGTGCGGAAGGCCATGGACAAGAATTGTCAGCTGGCGGAATTAACGTTGGCGGAATTCCAGGACGAACACGCGGACTTCGATGAGTCCGTTTACGGAATACTCGGCGTCGAGAAAGCGATCGAGGCCTTTGTTAGTTATGGATCAACGGCCCCTACGGAAGTGGCCAAACAAGTCAGTGATTGGAAGCAACGGCTTGGGCAGTGACGCCCGCTCGTCTGTAATTGCACTACTGCAATCAGATCGGGCACCCCAACAATCGACAAGCGAACTGAATCGCCTGTTCGTTGGAAATGGATGAGAAAGCAGACCGAAGATGGTCAACGGGATGTCTTACCGCCTCCCGCCACCAAACTTAAGGTTCACGACTTAAGGTTTTTGTCCATGCTCGCAACGGCGAGCGCAATATCCAATCATTGAGACGACCACGATGAATGCCGAACAACGCAATTCGATAATCTTAACTTTCGCTCTGGTCACGTGCATTTCTTTGACGCCCGCGTCAATCTACGCCCAGAATCCATTCGATCTGCCGCCCGCCAATGGTGGTGTCGGCAATAATGGAGCTGGCAATAATGGAGTTGGCAATAATGGAGTTGGCAATAATGGAGTTGGCAATGGAGACCCGGAGGAAGACGCTGCGGAGCCCAAGCTGGACTTCCCCGTGGATCTTGAGAAAGAGCGTGATCCGGTAGTCCTAGCCATCAT
>JBLHLE010001111.1:0-3030 GCA_047620805.1 Pirellulaceae bacterium | reverse complement strand
TTACTCCGCTTGTCGTCTGCTCAACGACCGCGAGGCACTCGTGGCCAAGAATGAGAAAGTCCTCCCCAGGTGGCAACAACGGAGAGGCCGAGGAGATGATGTCGCGATCGGTTCCGCAAACTCCTAGCTGCAGAGTACGGCAGACCAGTTGGCCGTCCACTGGAGCTGGTGGCTCAATGTCGGGAACGTAGTGTGGTTGGTTGGAACCCGATCTGGCGGCGATTGCGGGGTGGGACATCGGCATTCCGTTCTTGAAAGTATGGTGGAAATCTTGGTGATCCATTGTCTAGTCGGCAGCAAGACGCGTCTAGTCGGCAGCAAGACGCGTCTAGTCGGCAGCATGGCACGTCGAGTCGGCAGCGAGGCACGTCGAGTCGATTGCTTGCATGATGTGCCGAGTTTGGTAGACGACGTTTACCAAATCCTCGAAGTATTTTAGATCCTGCGGTTCGAGAACCATCTGCAGCCTTTGTTTTAGCCAGCGTTGCAAAACTTGGTAGCCGCCAATGCGGAATTGCCAATCTGCAGACGAGACGTGACTGACGAAGTGAGTTGCGCTAATTCCAATCCTTCCGTCCTCGTCCGTTGACTGCCACCCGCTATCGCGGCGAGTAACTACAGTTTTCGCGGCGGTGTTAAGTCTGCTCGGACCACTCGGACTCAGTTGTTCAGTGTGTAGACGTAACAGTTTCAGCCCAAGTTTGGAGATTCTTCGAAACGACTCGGACGAATCAGGGAGCTCTACGCGGGGAAATTCGCATTTGAGTGACTCGCTGTTTCGCGCCCGGAAATCCGGTGAGTAGAACTGTCCGTACACAAACCCGCCGAGTTGTTCGGCGGTTACTTCGTCGACTGAAACCTGCTCTTGGCAAGACGCGTAACTCAAGCCCGTTGCGTTTTCGATACGCCGTAAAAACTCGTCACTGAAATTGTCACTGAAATTGTCACTGCAATTGTCGGTCGCAGCGTCAGCGGGTTCGTCTCGATAGATGAACATTGGCGCAAAATATGGGGCACCGTGAGCACTGTAGAAGACGCGATCGGAGATTAGGTTGGCGGTAGCGAGAAAGTGGTCGTATTGTCCGGCGTTCGTGCTTTGCCGCATGAAAACGAAGCCGTAGTTTGGCCGCAACATGTGTTGCATGACACTCCAACGTGCTCGGCCAAGTAAGTGTTGATCGTAGTACACCCATCGCACATCAAACGGAGCGAGCATATACGGCCGAATGTTTTTGTCCGAATATCGAACTTGTCCCGCCCTTTCGATTATCCACTCCGGAATCGTCGCTCGCTGCGACTCGGGGTCGAGAAGAAGTTTTTTCATTCGATCACCGAGAATTTCACGCGACATATCTGTGAACAGGCTGTCTCGTTTGGTCTGCACTCCTGAGACGTACTCGCGGAAGACGTTTGGTAGAGAGATTCCGCTACTTTGAGTTAATGCCGCGGGCTTGTTGATAATGTGGAATGCCGGTGCATGTGGATACGTTTGCATCGTGGAAAGCGTTTGTACGTTGCTGTCAACCAATGTGTCAAGCTTCGACTTTCGACTGCCAAATAACTCACCAAAAAACACTTTTGTGGTTGTGCCGCTTCTGACGAAGACGGAAATGCCTACCCCTTGTTTTATCGCAAAGATGTTTTCGTCTCGATCTCCGTTGGGCGTCGTCTCGCGCTTGGTCGCGCTGCCGTGAAGATCGATAAAATACATGGAGTCAAAGGTGTCCAGAAGGGATTCCCGCATCCGTCGATGAGTAATACCTTGAAAGAAAGTATTTCCAGTGATGAAGGCCAGGACGCCTCGCCCCGCACGCTCAATATGATGCTGGCCCCAGCAGAAGAACTTGATGAAGTCGTCGTTCAAGTTGAGCTTCTTTTCGCTGAGGCCGGTTTTGTACCGTTGCAGTTGTTCCAGAATCCACGGCGTGCGATTGAGTTGGCCAAAGTTGCTGTAGGGCGGATTGCCGACGATCGTAAGTATGCCGTTGTCCCGAATCAACTCCTGTTGTTCATCCTCCAGAGGATTCAAGCAGCGAACCAGGTTCTGATTTGTTCCAGCGACGTGGCGGAGGAGATAGTTGCCAATGGCCGTAGTCGCTGGGCGAATTTCGTAACCTTGGACTGAACGTGTGTCTCCGTTCACTTTACCGCGAAGCAGTAGATCCAGAAGGAACACGCCGTGACCACAGGCCGGATCGACAACGGTCAGTTGCGTGTCGTTGCTGGCGTTTGCAAGGCCTCCTGGCAGTCCGAATGTATTGCCTAACTCCTTCTCGATCGAGTTGAGAAGAAACGATGAAACGGCTCGAGGTGTATAGAAGACACCGCGTTGTTTCCGCTCCGTAGAAGCGAAGGCTGCGAGGAATAACTCCATTAAGTCGAAGAAGCTGTTCTGAAGTTCCAGTCGCTCGAAATTCGGTTGTTCGATAACAGCCTTAATGCGATTGATGGTAGCTGGACTCGCACCTAAGGGATCGGCGTCGAGCTCGAAGATGACATTACACATTGCGGCGGCAGTCTGAGTTTCACACACGGCCGCGATGAAATCGGAATCACGGCGGTCAGAGGTGGGGAAACCATAGCGCTCCAGTGAACATTGCCACGACGCTACTTGCTGCGAACTCGGGGGATTTTGCGACAGTTTGTGGACCATTATCGCGGCGATATCCGCGACGGAAGTAGCCAGTTTCAGCAGATGGTTATTGGTCAAGGTCATGAGTAACCAGATGAGAAGTTGCTGGCTCTAGGCGTTGGTGTGTCGCCCTTTTGTCGACGTGGCAGCGGCTAAGTGTAAATGTGGAAAGCACTTGCTGTCAAGTTCGGACCTTGGCCTAGTCGGTCTCAGTGAGAATTGTTCAAGACTGAACGGTTAAACACCCGAACTGTTACGTACTGAACGATTTTTGGACCAAACGCCGTATCGTCACAGCAACAGAATTCCTGGAAGCCTAAAACAACAGAGACTTACGGGAATTCGTTTGTCAGTTAATGCGAGGACAACGGTGCGATTGGCATCGGTCCCTTTTCATG
>JBLHLE010001110.1:0-3031 GCA_047620805.1 Pirellulaceae bacterium | reverse complement strand
GACGCGGATTCTTAGCCTCGCTCGGTTGTCTTTCTTTTTTAAACGGGAATCAATGAAATGGCTCGCAAGCCCAGTTTCGATCGACGTGACTTCCTCAAAGCTTCAGGCGTTGGCGCCGGAGCTGCTGCCGTCAGCGGCGGTTTCTTCAGCGAACTACCCGCTGCAGAATCGAAGTCGCCTAACGAAAAATTGAACATCGCATGTGTTGGAACCGCCAACCGAGCGAAGAACGACATCGACGGTGTCAAAGGCGAGAACATCGTTGCGATTTGCGATATCGACAAGTCCTACCTTACTCGCGCCGCTGGCGAATTTAAGGAAGCTCGTCAGTACGCAGACTATCGCGAAATGATCGACAAGGAAAAAGGCAAAGTCGACGCAGTCGTCGTCGGATGTGCCGATCACAATCACGCCCCGGCATCGATTCGCGCAATCCGAGCTGGTCTGCACTGCTACTGCGAAAAACCTTTGACGCACACCGTTCAAGAATCTCGCATCATTGCAGAAGCTGCCAAAAAGTTCGGCGTTGCCACTCAACTCGGTACTCAAATTCACGCTGGTGACAACTACCGTCGCGTCGTCGAAATCTGTCAGGCCGGGGCACTCGGCGATATCACCGACGTTCACGTCTGGGTTGGAAAAGGTTGGGGTGGCGGCGAACGCCCCGCAGAAGGCAAAGAGCCGCCAGCCAACTTGAGCTGGGATTTGTGGCTTGGACCAGCACCTGCTCGTCCGTTCTACCCAGGCAAGTATCATCCAGCGAACTGGCGTCGTTGGTGGGACTTTGGCCAAGGTACGCTCGGCGACATGGCCTGCCACTACATGGACTTGCCTTTCTGGGCATTGAAACTGCGTCACCCAACTCATTGTGAAGCAGAAGGTCCCGAAGTGCATCCCGAAACCTGCCCGCTTGGATTGAAGGTGTCCTACAAGTTCCCGCAGCGCGAAAACCTCGCGCCTTGTAACTTGACTTGGTACGACGGCAACATGATCCCCACGGAAGTTGCCGGCGAGCGAGTTCCCGGAAGTGGTGTCATGTTTATCGGTACGCAGGGCAAGATGTTTGCCAACTATGGTAGCTATCGAATCTTCATGAATGACAAGTCCGCCAAGTTCACTCCGCCTCCTCAAACGATTGAGAAGTCGATCGGCCATCACGCCGAGTGGATCAAGGCTTGCAAAACCGGCAGCCCCACGACTTGCAATTTCGATTATTCCGGCGCTCTTTCCGAGTCCGTATTGCTCGGCAACGTCGCTTTCCGAACAGGCAAAGCGCTCGAGTGGGACGCCAAGAATCTGAAGGCTGTAAATTGCCCCGAAGCGGACAAATATATCGCCAAAGAGTATCGCCCAGGCTGGGAAGTTGCCTAAGCGACTCTGACGAACAAACAACTGCAAAACAGCCCGGTGCGCTCATCGGGCTGTTTTTTTGTGGTTACATACCTTCTGGATATGTATTGTCGCGTGAAGTCGTGGCCATACTACTTTCACCACCGTAACGTGAACTGGTAGCCTATTTCTCCGGCGGTTGATATAACGACAGCTTACCCAAAACCCCTGGAGCTATTCATGAAATACTTCGTCAACGTCTTGGCACTTTCCGCACTATTGTTCAACGCTGGGTGTGGCAATCCTCAGCCGCCGGTTGAATCGCCCGCTCCCGCGCCGAACACGCCGTCCGAGCCCGCTGCGGCGAAGGTTGTTGAACCCGACGATGCGGCGGCTGTGGCGGCAATCGACAAGGTCGCGTCGAGCACTCGCAAAGACGGGAACGACAATATCATTGAAGTCAGCTTTCGTGAAACTCAAGTTGACGATTCGGCGCTCGCCGAATTGCCGAAGCTAAAGAAGCTCCGTTCTGTCCTCTTAAATGGGACGCTGGTTACCGACGCAGGAATGGAAACCCTAGGTGCGATCTCGACGCTAGAGAACCTCGATCTTCGCGAATGCAAAATCTCGAATGTTGGTCTCGCGCATCTAGCCCGTCTGAAAAATCTCCGGGCTCTACGATTTTCAGAAGGTGCCGAAATCAATGACGATGGACTCGTACATCTGGCGCAGCTGACGAATCTGAAAGTCTTGGCGTTCGATTCCGTTTGGGTCGGCGAAGTCGCCGGAATGGAGCACCTCAAAGGACTAAAGAACCTCGAAGAGCTTTACATGTCAGGGAGTTTCATTACTGACGAGAGCCTCGCACTGCTAAAACAATTTCCAAAACTTCGCAAACTTCGTATTTCCAAAAACAAAATCGGAGCCGAAGGACTCGCTCACCTCAAAGACCTAACTAATCTCGAAGATCTCGACCTCAGCGGAAACAGTATCTTGGATGATACTGCGATGGCGCACCTGTCATCATTGACTCAACTCAAACGGCTCAATCTCTGGCAGCTGAACAACATCACCGACGCCGGCATTGCTCCGCTCAAGGGACTTGTAAATCTCGAGTGGCTCAATTTGGATAACACTCGGCTCACCGACGACGGTTTGGTGCACCTTCAGGGAATGACGAAGCTCACGTTCCTGCACCTCGGATCGACGCAAGTAACCAATGCTGGCATGCCCGATCTCGAACCACTGGTGAGTCTCGAGGATCTGAAGCTGTCCCGCACGGGCGTTGATAAAGAAGGTGCCGATGCATTGCAGAAGAAGCTGCCCAACACGAAAATCCAGCTGATCTACGAAGGGACCTAGACGCGGTGTGTACTCAGCTAGTTGCGAGCAGCCGTTGGTTTACGCTCTAAACGCGAATGACAATCGCTGCTCGATATAGGATGGGCCGATTGTGTTGAGCTTGAAGATTACCGCGTGGCCGATGAAGTTTGTCGACGTGGGATTGATGCTGCCAGACAAGAATTGGCTAGGTATCTTGATGGTAAAGCCCAGCGGTCGAAAAGCCGGCGGGAAATTGTACGGCGCGTCTTCCCAAATCGAAATGGGGTAGGGGGGCATTACCATTCCCCGTTGAACAGTGCGTTCGGTGTTCACCGCTGGGAACGGCGGTAGGATGAATGTCTGATTAACATTCAACGCC
>JBLHLE010001109.1:0-3049 GCA_047620805.1 Pirellulaceae bacterium | reverse complement strand
CGCTCTTCCGATCTGTGGCGTCTTCGCACTGATTGGCATCGTCGTACTGTTCACTTGGCGCGTTATCGCCCGCGGAACTAGCGCGACACAATCCGACGACGGCAACGCTTCAGCAAAGAGCAAATCACAGGAGATGGACGCCGCCAGGCGCATGATCCCATACGCAGTTCCCGTCGCATTGGCGACTTGGACAATTGCGGCGATGAAGCTGCTGGTGATATTGGCACAAACCAGAGCCTAGAAAAATAAACGAAACGTGGTATTGCGAGACGCGACATCCACGAACAATTCATTATTCGCTCCCAAATTATTGGGTAAGGAGATAAGTAACATGGCAAGGTTTAGCGCTGGCACGCTGTTGCTGGGAATCGTGGCCGTAATGTTCGGTTTGCTTGGAGCCTACATCGTTCGAAGGGAGATGCATAAGCCGAAGGTTGTTACAGAGACCGCCCCCGTAGAAGCTCCCCAGACCTATGTCGTTCCGATGGCGAGTACCGACTTGGAAGAAGGTCGGCAAATCACGCTCAGCGATATCGCAATCTATCGCATGTCCGGCGATGAGCTAAAGAAAAACGGAATCAATGGCGCCTTTATGAATCGCACCGACCAGATCATTGGTCGAGTCTTGCGAGATCCGCTGAGCAAAGGGACGTCATTTGATACCGATCTGTTCTATCCCGAAGGGACGGGGCCGAGTGTTGCCGAACGACTAGAGTCGGGGCAACGAGCGATCACCGTCACTGTTGAAAACGCCGACGCGGTATCGGGCTTCGCCAGTCCAGGTTCGATAGTCGATGTCATCTTCCGTTCTGAAGCGGACGAAGACGACGAATTACCTGAAACGACAATCACTTTGCTCCAAGGTGTCAAAGTCCTGGCCTACAACAACCAGACGTTTCAAGCGACTACGCCCAACGCCGGGCAAGGAAACTCCGACTCGGCATCCGTGACGTTGGCGGTAGCTCCGCAACAGGTCTCCGCACTACGAGTTGTTGAAGGACGCGGGGTCCTGTCACTCGCTTTGCGAAACCCTGAAGACAACGACCTCGTGCTGGACGACCAACCGCGAACACTAAACGAAGTCCTGAAACGTACAAACAACAAACACAAGATGGAAATATATCGTGGGCGATCGCTCAGCCAAGTCGAATTCGATGGGCGCGGTCGCCTCACTCCCACTCCCTTGCCGGCCCAATTGGCAACTCAGCCAACATCGACAGATGTTCCGCCAACTCAGGGCAATTAGCTGCTCCTGACACAACGGCTAGGGATTCGCATACGCACCGTACACGTAATATGAGCTCACCGATGATTCGACTCGTAAACGATGACTCACTACCACTGGTCAGTCCAGCGGAACTAGAATTCCAAAGACTGAAGACCAGCATCCATGAAGAACTGGTAGAGTCTTTAGATTTGGCCGCAGTCGGTTGTGTCGACGAAGATTGGATGCGAGACGAAGTACGCCAGCTCTCGCAACAAATCATCAAGCAGCGCCGCCTGCGACTCGACCCCGAAAAACACGGTCGTCTGCTCAATGAATTGGACGACGAAGTCTTCGGACTCGGACCAATCGCCTCCTTGATGGACGACCCAACGATCAGCGACATTCTGGTAAACAAACCGCACGAGGTGTATGTCGAACGAAACGGCCAACTTCAGCTGACGAACATCATTTTCGCGGACGAAAAACACCTCTTGCGGATCATCCAAAGAGTCGTCAGTCGCGTTGGCCGTCGCATCGATGAAGTCTCGCCGCTGGTCGACGCTCGCCTACCCGACGGTTCGCGGGTCAACGCTGTCGTGCCGCCACTGGCACTCGACGGCCCCAAACTTTCGATACGTCGTTTCGGCACGGACCACCTAAAAATTGAAAAATTGATCGGCAGCGGCTCGATTTCCGAACCGATGGCTGCTTTCCTGCAAGCAGCCGTCTCCGCCAGAATCAGCTTCTTAATCTCGGGGGGAACTGGTGCCGGCAAGACAACACTGCTCAATGCCCTGTCGCAATTCATTCCCTCGGACGAACGCATCATCACGATCGAAGATTCGGCGGAATTGATGCTGCAACACCCGCACGTCGCTCGCATGGAAACTCGTCCGGCCAACAGTGAAGGGCAGGGCGAGGTGTCGCAACGGGACCTCGTTCGCAACAGCTTGAGGATGCGGCCGGACAGGATCCTGGTCGGCGAAGTTCGCGGCGCAGAAGCACTCGACATGCTGCAAGCGATGAACACTGGTCACGAGGGCTCCCTGACCACCATCCACTCCAATGGCACCAGCGACGCCTTGGCGAGACTGGAAATGATGGTCGCCATGTCTGGATTCGAACTCCCAGTGAAAGTCGTCCGGGAGTACATCGCGGCTGGCATCAAATTAGTCGTACACCTGGCGCGACTCAAAGGCGGTGCTCGTCGAGTCACCAGGATCTCCGAGATCGTCGAGGTCAGAGACGGCAACTTCAAAATGGAAGACATCTTTGGTTTCGAGCAGCAGGGGCTCGATGACCAAGGCGTAGCAACTGGCCACTTCTATTCCACCGGCTACACGCCGAAGTGTGTTGCTAGGTTTGCCGACGCTGGCGTTGAAATACCAGCCGACTTGTTTCAACCGTCCGAGCCAATCAAACCGTCGATGCCGACCAAGTAAGGGAGCCAAACCGTGGATGCAACTTATCTATCGCTGATCTCTTTCGCTGGCATCGCCTCCGCAATCGCCGCAGTGCTGTTCGGCGTCCGCGATCTGTTCAGCAAACAACGAAATCAGGCCGTGCTTCGACAGGAACTACGTCGCCTGCCCAAGTTCGACGAGGCCCAAGGGGCGATCGCCAAATTCGATCGCTGGTTCGCCCAAACACTCTATCTCTCAGGACTCAAGATGGGTTCTGTCGAGGGAGTACTACTAGTCGTCTTGTCCTGCCTGGCAATAGGCGGGGCAGTATTTGTGGTAACTGAAAATGAGCTATTCACTGTGATTGCGGCATTTATGGCCATGACAATCACAATGATAACCATCGCCATCGTTGCTCACCGTCGCCTAAATAAAATTC
>JBLHLE010001108.1:0-3049 GCA_047620805.1 Pirellulaceae bacterium | reverse complement strand
GGGCGGGGATCTGACGGATCCTGAGATCGACGAAGAAATCTTTCAACGCGCTCGTCAGATCGTCATGGGACTGATCCAGAACATTACCTACAACGAGTTTCTCCCGAGTACGCTTGGTTTCAATGCTATCCCCACGTATTCGGGTTACGATTCATCCGTAAATCCGCAACTCTCCAATGAATTCACGGCCGCGGTTTACCGAATCGGACATACCACACTGGCCAATGAACTGCTGCTCGGGTCGGAAGGTGAGTCCATTCCTTTGGCGGAAGCATTCTTCCAACCGCAGGTCGTCGTCGAGAACGGGATTGATCCCATCTTGGAGGGGCTCACGCTTCAGCAAATGGAAGAGGTGGACACTCTGATCGTGGATGCTGTGCGGAACTTCCTCGATGACGGTCCCGGCTTTGACTTAGCCGCGATCAACATCCAGCGTGGTCGAGACCGCGGTTTGCCCGACTTTAATACGATGCGGCAAGCCATCGGACTCAATCGCATCGACAGCTTTGCGGAGCTGACGTCAAACGAGGAACTCGCGGGTTTGTTCGAGGACATTTATGGTTCCCCCGACAACGCCGACCCATGGATCGCAATGATCGCGGAGGATCACGTTCCCGGCACGATGGTTGGCGAGACCATTTACGCCTACATGGTCGATCAGTTCACTCGACTTCGCGACGGAGACCGTTTCTATTTCGAGAACGCGTTGGAAGCCGACCTGGCAGCCGAAATCAAAGCGACACGGCTCTCGGATGTGATCGAACGCAATACGAACCTGGACGTCCAGGACGAGGTATTCTGGACTCGCGACACCCTCGTCTTCCGCAACGGGCTCGACAACGAATGGCTGATTCGCGACTTCGGTGAAAACGGTGGCGTGGAAGTCGTATTCTTTGGCGAACCGGGAATCCGCGATCCAAACGATCGCACGGAAACCGCTCCCGTCCAAAGAGACGAACCAATAAATGCCGTGATTATCGCTGGTACCAATCAACTCGGCGACGGTTTCTTCATTCCCAATGCCCTCGTCTCCTCGCCTTTGGCCGACCAGGGGATTGATGAGTTTATCGTTACCGCCGACATTGAGTTCTTTGAAGGATACGGACTCGGCGGCAACGACATTTGGGTGTTCGAAAGCGATATACAAAACGTCTTCGCCTCTGGAGACGCAGGTTCTGACGTCCTGGAATCTCGGGTCAACCTCGTCGGCTCGGAAGTCGCACTGACGGGCGGTGACGGTCGCGATTCGATAACCATCCGAGCCCCCCGCGCTGAACTTGTCGTCGCGACGGGCGGCGCAGGCCGAGACA
The DNA here is from genome assembly GCA_047620805.1 of Pirellulaceae bacterium. GTDB lineage: Bacteria > Planctomycetota > Planctomycetia > Pirellulales > Pirellulaceae > JBLHLE01. The sequence continues at coordinate 1,739 of JBLHLE010001108.1, read as the reverse complement.
GAATCCAAATTAGTGCTCGTGGAGCCGATTCCGTTTTCGTGTCAACCGGCCGCGATGACGATCGCGTCGTAGTCGACGGCCACAACGCAGACTCTGTTCGCGTTTCCGGCGACGGCGGCAACGACACCCTGTTGGTGAATGCCGAGGGTGCCGACGCCGTCTTCGTATCGGGTGGCAAAGGAAACGACCGAATTGTACTACATGCACACAATGCAGAAAACGTCCGTGTTAGCGGTGGCGACGGACGCGACAGAATAGTCGGCGACGTCTCCGACTCCAGGTCTGTAGTAGTAAGTGGTGGCAATGGCGACGACAATATTCGCCTTCGAGCTAGAAACGTCGACACTATTTTCGTTTCCGGAGGTGACGGCCGCGATCGCCTGGACATCGATCTGCGAGGAGCCGCAGTCGCTGAATTGTTGGGCGGTGACGGACCGGATTCCATCCGGGCCACCGCCAGTGAAGACACCGATCTGAACGTGGACGGCGGCGCTGGACGCGATCAAATAATGGTCTTCATGGAACGACTGCGTCGCGATCGCGATCAACAGCGACCGCGACCCAATCCGCCGCGACCCGCTGGTGAAGCCGGTAGCGGCCCCGACGGCAACCAAAGTCCAAATACGGATAGACCGAACCCCAACGACCCGCGACTAGAACCCGCTGAACGGTCGGGAAAGGAATGAAGAAAGATGAGTGTTGAGTGTTGAGTGTTGAGGTGAAGAGAGATCGACGAGGGATGCGAGCTACGAATTGCTCGCATCCCTCTTTCTATAAACTCCGTCTCTTCCTCTGGGTTGTTGTGCAGTGCACAATGATACTTCTGACGACGCTGGTCGCAGTCAACAGATATCAATCAGTCTCCTGGAGAGTTAAGCGATGGATAAACCGAATCGAAGAACATTTGTTAAAGCATCATTGGCTCTTTCGACTTCCGCCGTTCTTTGCAATACCGCCGAGACGTTTGCCGCTGATCCGCCTAGCGGTGGGGAACATGTTTCGGGAGTTTCAGGCTACAACTACCGATTACCAAACATCGAACTCGGCTCCACGCTACTCTTCCAAGGCGATTCGATCACGGACATGAAATGGGGTCGCAATCAAAGCGATCGCAACCACTACCTCGGCCACAGCTATGTCTTCATCATCGCCTCCCGCCTTCACACCGACATGCCGACAGCGAAACTCAACTTCCTCAATCGAGGAATGAGCGGCCATACGGTCGGAGATCTGAAAGCCCGCTGGCAAAAGGACACTCTCGACTTGAAGCCCGACGTTTTGTCGATCCTGATCGGAATCAACGACGTCGGCAGAGCAATCCGAGCAGGAAAGAACGTCGATCTGAAGGCATTTCAAGCCGACTACGAAACAATATTGGCGCAAGCGCAAGAAGCGAATCCCAAGCTGAAACTAGTCCTGCTAGAGCCATTTGTTCTGCCGGTGGGAAGAGTAAAAGACGCCTGGAAACCGTGGCGAGGCGAGGTAGAAAAACTGCGTCCCATCGTCGCCAAATTAGCAACAGCCCACAATGCGCTGCTCATCAAGACCCAGGACATTTTCGACCAAGCGGCCAAGAAAACGGAACCCGAACATTGGATGTGGGACGGCGTACATCCCCTACCGCAGGGTCACGAACTGATCGCTCGAAACTGGATTGAATCCACCGCCAAGGAATGGGGTTAGCTGTTACTTGCCGCCTGCCGCCTGCTAACCGCTGCTTGCTGCTTGCTGCTTGTTAT
>JBLHLE010001107.1:0-3061 GCA_047620805.1 Pirellulaceae bacterium | reverse complement strand
CCCGCTCCGTTTCGCTCACAGTTAGCCGAACTCCTTGTCGCATTCGATGATGTTACTGCCGCCGTCGAGGGAGCTGAGCTGGCAAAGATTGGCGACGCGTTCAAAATCTTCGGGACCGCTCTCGCGAAAGTCGACCAAAAGATTCTGTCGGAACATCCCAAAATGCTATGGGGTGAGTTCAACATGCTGCTTTCCAACGATGTGATCGAAGGCCGCGAAGTCGCTTCACTGGGGGAAGTGGACCGCATCTACATTCAGATCAATCGCCACGTCCAACGCGTCCGCGAGCAATTCGACATGATCGAAGATAGTGAGCGACAGATTATCCGGCTCGACGTTCCCGCAGAATTCCGCAACCAGTTATTGCCAATTACAGAAGTCTATTTCGCGTTGCAAGACGCATTGGCAGCCGACGACTTGGCAAGAGGGTTGCAAATCGTTCCGACCTTGGGGCCGACCCTTGCCAAAATCAATGCGCAATCTCTTAATGAGCAAACGGCAGCGGTTTGGGCGAAAGAACTAGCAAACCTAACGAAAATCGTGGACCAGCTTTCCAAGGCAAACGACATCAAGACGCTGAGGGAAACTTTTGCACTGTTCTCCGACGAGACGCTCGTAGTCGTCAAAACCTTTGGATTGGAATCGGCTCGCCCAATTTACGAATTGCACTGCACAATGGCGTTCAAAGGAAGAGGGGCGTCCTGGCTGCAAAAAGACAATGAAGTAAAAAATCCCTACTACGGTAGCACGATGTTGAAGTGTGCGAATCGAGTGGATTTGCTCGAAACTACGCTTCAGAAATCGCCACAGGCAGAGCACGAAAAACATCAGCACTAACGTGATTTAATAACCATCCAACCAGTATAAAAGCGAACGCCGAGCTATGGCCAATGTCTCGCCCAATCAGTCTGACAACGATCGTCTTTCGATCCTCGATCAGATTATTTGGTTTTGCCTGAATAACAAGCTGGTTGTCGTGTTGCTTGTGCTCGCGATAATTTGTTGGGGGGTTTTGGTCGCGCCGTTCGATTGGAAGCTTGGTGGCTTGCCGCGAGATCCAGTCCCCGTCGATGCAATTCCAGATATTGGCGAAAATCAACAGATTGTATTTACTCAATGGATGGGACGGTCACCTCAGGATGTTGAAGATCAAGTCACTTATCCGCTAACCGTTGCCCTACTCGGAATCCCCGAAGTTAAGACCATTCGCAGTTACTCTTACTTTGGTTTCTCCTCAGTCTACGTGATATTCAACGAGTCCGCGGACTTCGATTGGTCGCGCACGCGAATTCTGGAAAAGCTCAGTAGCCTGCCATCAGACACGCTTCCCGATGGCGTAAAGCCCGTGCTGGGTCCCGATGCCACTGCTCTTGGACAAGTGTTCTGGTACACGCTCGAGGGTCGCGATGCCGACGGCAATGTGACAGGCAACTGGGATCTCAACGAATTACGTTCCATCCAAGATTGGTACGTTCGTTATGGTCTAACCGCAGCGGATGGAATTTGCGAAGTCGGATCGATTGGCGGTTTCGTGCAGGAGTACCAAATCGATGTGGACCCGGATGCGATGCGCGCATACGGAGTGAGTTTGATTCAAGTGTTTCAAGCCTTGAAGATGTCCAATGTGGATGTCGGCGCGAGAACCATCGAGTTGAACAAAGCCGAATATCTAATTCGCGGGTTGGGATTTATTGAAGAGATCGAAGACATTGAGCAAGCGGTCGTAAAGGTTTCCGACAACGTACCTATCACTGTCGCCCAAATCGCGAAGGTCTCTCTCGGCCCCGCACAGCGACGGGGAGCTCTCGACAAAGAAGGGGCCGAAGTCGTCGGCGGTGTCTGTGTCGTCAGATACGGACACAATCCCCTTGAGGCCATCAAAAACATCAAGAAGAAGATCGATGAAATTACTCCTGGCCTGCCAACAAAAGTTGTCATCGACTATAGCCAAGTTTCTCGTGAACAAGCGAGCGACTACGCTGAATCGCAAGGATTTGCAGGATACAACGAAACGCAAGAGAACGATGCCGAGTGGTTGAAACATCTCGCATCTGTAAAACGCGACCAATGGCCAGAGTGGGTCAATACAAGTCAAGTTCGCATCATTCCCTTCTACGACCGAACGGGTTTGATCAATGAAACACTTGGCACACTAAACTCTGCCCTCACCGAAGAAATACTCATTACGATCATTGTCATTCTCGTTATGCTGCGCAATTTGCGCAGCTCCATTCTCATTAGCTCGCTCTTACCCTTGGCTGTGTTGATCTGCTTCATCGCCATGAAGGTATTCTCGGTTGACGCCAACATTGTCGCGCTTTCAGGAATTGCAATCGCAATTGGGACCATGGTGGACATGGGAATCATCCTCTGCGAAAACATCGTCAAACATCTCGACGAGGCACCTCCCGACGAAGATCGCATGACTGTCGTGTTTCGCGGTTCGCGGGAAGTTGCCGGAGCATTGCTCGCCGCCGTATCGACGACGATCATTAGTTTCCTGCCGATATTTACTATGACTGGCGCAGAGGGAAAGTTATTCCGGCCGTTGGCGTTCACAAAGACCTTTGCATTGCTGGCATCCGCGGTTGTCGCAATTATCATCATACCGCCAGCCGCTCATTTTCTTTTCTCCACCAAAATCAGGCGGATGTGGGTCAAACGGATTCTCTACATCGCGCTATTGGCATTTGGCTTCCTGGCATTCTTGACTGCGTTCGTTTCGATTGGCGGCGTTCAGCTTCACTGGTCAATCGGTGCCATCGTTGTCCTTCTGGCTGCGTTTCAACTGGCGGAGAATAATCTTCCAGAACAAGTTAAGAAAATTGGACCTTGGCTAGTTCGCGGAGTTCCAATACTGATCGTGGGACTGTTGGTCACGGAACATTGGATGCCACTAGGTCCCGACAAAGGACTCGTTCGCAATCTGTTTTTCGTGGGCATTTTTATCGCTGGAACACTGATGCTGTTTCAGCTCTTCCAAGCGTATCTCTACGAGCCGATCTTGCGATGGTGTTTGCGCCACAAGGCCTTGTTCCTTAGTATTCCCCTTGTGATTCTG
>JBLHLE010001106.1:0-3067 GCA_047620805.1 Pirellulaceae bacterium | reverse complement strand
CCAATCTCGCGGCCAATCTCGCGGCCAATCTCGCGGCCAATCTCGCGAAAATCGAATAGCGAAATAACGTCCCGCTAGCATCAACGTCCCGCTAGCATCAACGTCCCGCTAGCATCAACGTCAGCTAGCAATGCTTTCGGAAAACTCAACCACGATTCGACTGGTCAAGCTGCAATCGCACCTGAACTTCCCTAACGTCTCTCGCGTACAATCTGACAAGTTGTCTACCATGGATGGTACAACGCCCGCCAATCGTTTCGGCGCTGTTCCGCGAGACATGAAATGGAGTTCACAATGAAGACGCTCATCCGATCGCTTTCCGTTCTGGCACTAACATTTTCGTTCCTCAACATCGTTGCTGCACAGCCCCAGTCGCAAACTAAAACTCAGTCGCAAACTAAAACTCAGCCGCAAACTAAAACTCAGCCTCAAACTAAAACTCAGACGCTGAACCTATTTCCAACGGAAGGCAAGTCAAACGTCGCGCCGTCGTTTGCTGGCAGGACGAGCGTAGTGATTTGTGACATGGAATACGTATTGAGTCATTACGCTCGATGGCAAGCGACCTTGCGTGAAGCCGATGAGGAGTGGGCGAAGTCTGAAACGCAATTTGAGCCGATACGCCGAACAATTGCTCAACTCGAAATACGACTTGAACAATACAAGAGCTCTTCAAATGAATACCTCCTCGTTGAGGAAAAAATTGAAAGGCTTAATGCGGAATTACAAGTTGAGAAGACGTTAAAGAAGCGTCAACTCGATCGATCGCAGAACGAAGCTCGCTCGAGCGCAATTGCCGCGATCAAACTTCAAGTCGAACATTTCGCAAAGCAACACGGGATTGAGCTCGTCATCAATTTCACCGACAGAAGTGATGTCAATAAACGAGACGCGACCGACGATCCGCAAATCGGCGCGATCGTGTTCCAAAAGAACCGCGACATTACCAACAGCATCATGGAATTAATGAAGCAGGACAGGCTAGAATCATCGCAGCAGGAAAAAGCCGAGTCGACTGACGACATCGAAAACTTCTCCTTCTTTGGCGGATACTCGCGGTAGCGGAGAGGTGTCGATTCACTGGCAGCCTGCGAGCGTCCTTATTCGCTGGACCATGGAGTGAAAACCATTACTGCGCGACCGGCTAAGATGCTCTTCGAGTCCCAGATCGGCAAATAGACCCTCGAAGTTGATCGTCTTAATTTCGTTAGCGGAACGTCCGTTGCAGAGGGAAACGAGGATAGAGATTAACCCTTTAACGATTTGAGAATCGCTGTCGGCGTGAAATTTGACAATCCCGTCGGCGTCGGTCGGCGTTGCCATCACCCAAACACGGCTCAGGCAACCTTGGACGAGGTTCTCGTCCACGCGGAAGCTCTCGGGTAACTCGGGAAGTTCGCCACCTAGCTCGATGATGTATTTGTAACGCGACTCCCAGTCGTCAAATAATTCGAAGTCATCTAATAGTTCTTCGATTGTGATCTGTTCAGGTGCGTTCATCGTACTCATATTTTCGTAGCGGATCGGATAGATTCACTGGTAATTAACGCTGCAACGTCGCCGCGATCAGGTAATTCAAAGTACTCCAGCGAGGTCGATTCGGCAAGGGATGCAGGCAACAGTACTGAAAGTCGTAACATGGTGTACGTCAGATAGGGCTGCAGGGCAGGGCGGGGCGGTTTTTCAACACGAACAACGAAAACAAACTGGCAATCCGCGCTATCTATTGTCACCCCCTGGGACGACGAAGGTCAAAAGGGGCGGCCGAAATGGTGCCCCCGTCAAATACTCTTTACAATGAACGACGCCTCCAAAATCTATTTCAGGACATCGACGTGAACTATCTCAGCAATACATTCTCGACCGGACGACTACAAGAATTAATCGCATTCATATGCCTCGTTTGCATTCCTTGCGTGCCCATTAATGCTGACGACTCCTATTCCTTCTTTGTAGTCGGAGACTCTCAATATCTCGCCGAAAAATCTCGGCAACCCAGTCGACTCGACCCGTATTCGGAGCGGGGGAGCCAACGCTTCTTCGATCTCGTTAGTTCCTTTCGCGGGCGAGAGATCCCGGAACGTCTGGGCGGTGGAAAGGTGAGCGAAAACATTCTTGGCATGATCATCACCGGCGATCTGATCGACAGTGCCGACAAGAACGGCGGGCCGTATCCCGCGATGCAGGAGTTCGAGTGGTCGCGATTCAAGAAGGATTTTGGACTCTTAGGAAACGACGGGCGACTCCCGTTTCCCGTTTATGAGTTACACGGCAACCACGACGGACCTCAAGGGGACACATTCATCATTAGTGACATCGTCAGTCGAAATCGCACGCGACCGGGCGTGACGGGCACTTCCGCGAACGGCTTGCATTACGCTTGGGACTGGGGGCCAATTCACTTCATCAACGCGGGGATCTTCGTCGGACTGGGGGACAGTCGTCGCGATGGACATCATTACGCGGCTCGAGCGAGTTTAGAATTCGTCCAGCGAGATCTGAAACTAAATGTTGGCAACAGCGGGAAGCCTGTCATCATCTCATTTCACTTGCATCCAAATTGTCCCGAATTCGATTGGCCGGAAGAAGATCTCGCGGCGCTGTGGAATGTCACTCAACAATACAACGTGATCGCCTTGTTTCACGGCCACACGCACGGGTCGCCACCGAGTCGCATGCTGTGGGACGGTAAACAATTTGGTGGCCGTCTGGAAAGTGGCATACCTCTATTTAACCCAGATGACGCCTTCGCTGCGAAAACGGACTCGCAAAATCCAACGAAAGGACAGGGCATAAATCATGGATTCTTATATGTCGAAATCCAAGATATGCCAGGACTCGACGGCGACACAATGAACGTTCGCAGCTACTTCAGCAAAGACAATTGGGAGACTCACGATTGGCGAGATCAGTGGAAAAACAAGGTCAGCATCCCCTAGCTAAGGCGATCCTCGGTGGCGGTTCGCACGACTGCTTTCCCAACGCCAACAGGCCGCCTAACCGTAAAGCATTCGGCACTCGGCCCAATCCGGTAAAAATTACGCTAGGTGTAGTTATGGCTGATGAA
>JBLHLE010001105.1:0-3083 GCA_047620805.1 Pirellulaceae bacterium | reverse complement strand
AAACTGTTTAAACGCAGCAGCCCCAGCCCGTTTGGTTCTTGATCTTGCGGTCCGCAGACTTGGATCATTTGTATGCCGTGTCCGAGTTCCAACATCCGCCGGATGAACGGCGCGTAACCTTGGCTTTGGAATAGATCGCTGAGCAACACTACTTGAGCTGGCCGGTATTGATGTAGCACAGAATCGCAGGCGTGGACAATTCCCGAGCGAGTTTGGTCTTCCGATCTATCGGCGGTTTGGCACGCGTGAACGAATTTTAGAAGTCGCTGCCATTGTGTGAGCTGGCGGCGAGGCGGTAACTGACTTTCGCAATTGCCTCGTAGTTCGACTGCGCCAACTCGCATCCGATGGCGGAGCGCTAGTCGTCCCAGACAGAGGGTTAGCTGTTTGGCAAGTGTCAGCTTATCGCCAGACATTCTTGGCGAACAATCGACGAGAAAGAGCACGTCGCGGTCTTCGCTTCCCATGAACTCCTTGGAGAAAAGTTCGTCGTGGCGGGCGCACACGGACCAATCGACATAGCGATAGTCGTCACCATATGTGTAGTCTCGCAGGCCACTCGGCTGGACGGCCGCCTGAGTTCTCACCGACGGCCCCCGAAACAGCAAGTCTACCTGATAACGCGTCGCGACGAGTTCTAGACCGCGACACTGTTGTTCCAGTTGTGCAGTCCAAAGAGTATCGGCTTCGTTGCTGGGCTCGGCGTTGGCCATTTGCATTGACTCGCTGTTTTAATCCGCTGCTGGGTTACGTTAACCGGTTGCGCTAACCGGTCGTCGCGGTTATGCAGTTCGTTTCACTGTGTCCAATACTTCTTGCACCACATCAGTGCTTTGAATGCCTTCGGCGTGGCCATTGAAGTTTAGCGGCAAGCGATGAGCGAGCGTTTGAATTGCGACGTCGACGATGTCTTCGCGAGCTACGTAAGTGCGGTTGTCTAGCATGCCTTGGATTTTCGCTGCCATCAGCAACGCCAGTCCGCCTCGAGGTCCAATGCCGTGGTGGACATAGTCTTTCACTAGCTGCGTCGCGGTGTCCTGAGCTGGATGCGTCGCCATGATCAGCCGAGCCGCGTAGTTTCGAATGTCATTGGCGATGGATACTTCGCGAGCCAAGAGTCGCATCTCGACGAGACGCTCGCTGGTGATGATCGGTTTCACTTCGGCCGGTTCGTTCGCAGTTGTTCGAGCGAAGATTTCATCGAGCTGTTCGATATTCGGTGCGCCAACTTGTAGACGGAAGAAGAATCGATCTAGTTGGTTTTCCGGTAACGGAAAAACGCCGTCGCTTCGCTCGGGGCTCTGCGTGGCGAGCATGAAGAACGGATTGGGTAGCCCATAGACTTCGTTGGCGACAGTAACCGAACCCTCATCCATCGCTTCCAATAATGCCGCTTGCGTCTTAGGTGTTGCGCGGTTGATTTCGTCGGCTAGCAGCAAATTGGTAAATACAGGTCCCTCTTGGAACTCAAACTTCCGTCGCCCTTGCGACTCCATCACGATGTACGTGCCAGTCACGTCTGCGGGCATCATGTCTGAGGTGAACTGAATACGGCGGTAGTCGCATGAGATCACCTCGGCGAGGGAACGTCCCAGCAGCGTTTTGCCGACGCCGGGCGGGCCCTCAAGCAGCACGTGCCCGCCGGCGATGAGGGCGGTCAGGACGCTGTTAATGGTGTCCTCCATGCCGACAACAGTTTTGTTGATTTCCGCGCGGAGCAGGCGGAATTCGTCTCGAAATTTCGCCAGATGGTGCTGCAGTTGGTCGTTAGGATTCATGGCTTTCACGGAGTTAAGGGAGCAGTGTCCGATAAGCGGGCAAGTCCGCGGGCTGCGAATTGCCGGATCTCGGGATCGGCGTTTTGGAGTGCTCGACGAAATACGGGATCGAGCACTGGGTTCTTGTAAGCGAAGGAGTCGAGCAAACGAAAGAGGTCGAGCTTCACGCTGTTGTTAGCTTCGCCACAGGCGGTAACGAAATCGTTGAGCAGACGCTGCCGGATTTGTTGCATTCGCGGCTGCTGGCCCCAATTATTGGGAAGCTTTCTGGCGGTCCACCGCAAGGTTTGGGCAACGGACCGCAGCTTCGTTTCGTCAGCACTATTCGTTTGTTTGAGGACCGTGGGTAATCCAATGGGACCCAGCTCCGACAAAGCGAAGGCGGCTGCTTCGCGAATTTCGACATCTTCGTCGTTTAAGGATTCTTCGAGTAAAGGAACGACTTGCCGTATGAGCAAGTGGAGGTTTGCGAGTAGCTGGGTGTCGTCGGCGTCGGCGGAGTAGAGGATGTTGGTACGTGTCTTATGGTTGAGCTTGCCGATGGCGATTAGAGTTGGCAGTTTCCCTGACTTGAAAGCCGGAAAAGCTGCCAGCAGGTCTTTGTAGATCGGCGGTTCAATGCGGACAGCGATGTCGACAGCGGCCCGTTGGATGTCCGGCACGGAGGAATCGAGTCCGGCGAGGACGATATTCTTGGCATCGCCCAGCTGTTCGGCTGGCAGTTCGCGGAGGGCCAGTAGGGCTTCCATGGCCCCGGGATTGGCTTGCTCTTTTACCAGTTCCGTAAGTTGAACGAGGGCGCGCTCGTCGCGGTCGATTTTCCAAATGGCAACGGCGGCTTCGATGCGGAGTATCGGATCTTCGTGTTCGAGGAATTTCTCGAGCGTCGGTTTGGCGGAATCGGCATTGGCTGCCAAGTTGCCCAGCGTGCGAGCCAAAATATACTGCATTGGGCGGTCTTTTCTTTCGCCGCGGGGGACTGGAGCGTTTTCGATGGATAGAATCTTGGCAGTTATATTGGGAACTGCTTTGGCGGCAACCGGACCGATCAGGCCGATAGCTTCAGCGACATATCGACGGACACCAGCAGTGTCGTCGTTCAGTGCGGTGACTAGCGAATCGAGTTGATCCGCCGCCTGGCTTCCCATCCGCCCAAGTGCGTAGGCCGCTTGCCGCCGTTCGTCGGAGTTTTCGGAGCTCAGTAATTCGCCCCATTGCTCGGCAGTCATGTCCTGATAGGTCGCCGGTGCGTTTCCATCAGGTGTTGCCGGTTGTGCTAATAGTTTGGAATTGCATGCGCAGGCG
>JBLHLE010001104.1:0-3091 GCA_047620805.1 Pirellulaceae bacterium | reverse complement strand
GCGATTAGGGCTCTCGCCGTTTTCGTCGCACTGCGAAGGCAATTGTCGAAACGAAATCAAAATCTCGCTGTCGTCCTTCGATTAAATCAACAAGCCCGTTTGCGTGGGGTTGTTCAGCGCGACTTTTATGTTTGCACAAAACTGCTGCACAAGTGATGTTGTTGCGAGCCCATACGACGATGGTTGCCTCTGGTGCCGTTCACACTTTACCGGTGATTGGTCGGGCTCCCGTTCGTGTCTCGCCCAGAATGGTATCACTTTTCAGGGCGGCGTAACGCAGTATTACTAAGGTGTCACAAGTGGCGGTCTGCGGCGGCAATTCAAATACGATGGCCACTCAGATTATGTTTTCGACTTTGATATGGACACGTTGGCCGGGTCGAAGGGGCTTTTAACAAGATGCGGGGCGAGTCTCAATTTGGCCGGTTCATTAATCGAGATACTGGTGCCATTCTAGCGGAGAATACATCGGGACTGATCCCTACCCCTGGCGGCCAAGAAACCGCCTTAACCGAGTTTGTCTTGACTCAATTCCTCTCCGAGGAAATCGCTATATTCGCCGGTAACTACAAACCTTTGACGGCGACAAAAACGCTTTTGCTCACGGTCGTGGCAAGACGCAGTTTATGAACGTCGCCATGGTGGCAAATCCCAGCGCCTTGCGGACAGTCCTGTATTCCACGTTCGGAGCGGGTTTCGTCGTCTTGCAGGATCTAGAACCGGTATTTACATTTACCGTGCTCGATACCGTAGACCGCGCAACGACGTTTAATCTGGACGACGTTTAATCTGGACGACGTTTAATCTGGACGACGTTTTTGAAACCGGCGTAGCGCTGAATGCCGAAGCTCGTTTGCCGACGGAGATTTTGGGACTGTCTGGCCACCAACTATTTGGTGGCACGTGGAGCAGCAAGGACGTAGCTCTTTTATCCCAAGACCCGCGACTCTTGTTGCCGCCAGCCGGTGGTTCGCTGGTGCTCGAATCGGACTCCTGGGCCCTCTACTGGAATTTCGATCAGTACCTGGCAATGGACCCGTGCGATCCGACGAAAGGCTGGGGAGTCTTCGGTCGCGCTGCAATCGCCGACGCTGACACGAATCCGCTGGAGTGGTTTGTTAGCTTTGGAATCGGCGGAAATAGCCGTATTGCTGGTCGTGAGTCCGATACATTCGGAGTCGGCTGGGCGTACAACTCTGTGAGCAATTAACTTCCAGGTGTACTTTTGGAAGACCACGGCCAAAGCGTGGAATTATTCTACAACGCGGCCGTTACACCGTGGATTCACTTAACGGCAGACCTACAGTTCATTGACTCATCGGAAGTTCTCGTCGACGACGCCGTCGTATTCGGGATTCGCGCCAAAGTGGATCTGTAATACACGGCCCCTCACCTTTCTCGGGTGCCACAGCTTGCGGCTAGCTGAGTTTTTTACGGCGAACCAATTCGACCAAAACGAAGTGCTGCTGAATGCTCCTTCAGTATCCGAATTAATTCCGCAATGCCGCGTTCACTCTTGTGAATTTCAACCTGTTTTGCATCAACTAACAATTCACTGGATGCGCACTGAACTGTGGCGCTGGAAACAGCAACTACACCATCGGAATCTCCGCCCTCGATTAACCACGTACCGCGCCCGATTATGGAGTGCATTTTAACGCGAGGTGACATCGGTAAGCGTTCGAATGATCTCGGTAGTTGGCTTGATGGATCGAGTAGGTCGATGCTGGTAGGGATGCGTTTTGTGAATTCCGAACGAAACGTATTCGGGTTGTCGCGAATGAGCTCGTGTTCGCGCCGCACTGTCGCCGGCCCTTCGATTAGAGAAGAAGTCCCCCGGTTGATAGGGCTCAATCATCGTGAGCCCAGGATTGTCGGTGTTGTCACTTCCGTACAAGAAATCGCTCATAAAGTTCGTGTGTTGATTCTTCAACGCGAATGCGATTGGCGAAGTAATGTCGCGGTGCATCGGCAGAAGAAGCCGACGGGAAGACTCAACGGTTGGAACGCGTAAGGCGTCATTGATTTCGAGCACGGACAACCGCGCAGCGGAATTGAGAGGATTCGTTCGACGCAAGACAACTGTTGCAGCGTACAAGCGTCGCTGCGGTTGGAATCGGTCACCGGGTCGTGCCCTTCCAATTGCGGCAACGGGAACGCCGATTCCGTCGTTGCGGTAGGTGTGTTTCACGTTTGGCGAGGTGTACTCACCCACGAAATCCAAGCGATCGATCTCTGCGGGCCGCCAGGGAAAACCACGCTGTAAAATGGGTATCTGAAATTGATCTGGTCCACTTCCAATCGTGAGACTGGTAGAAGGGAATAGTCGCTGGTGGACTTGTCCTGACTCGATCAGACGCGTTAACGCCGAGTGATAGATTTGACGAGAACGCCTACTGTCCGCCGTCGAGTCGTTGCCGACAGTTCCGTCCCAAGCCAAGACAGCGGCCTGATAATAGTGATCGACGCAAGTACAATCGCCGTTAGCTTCCTGATGAAGCGCTCCCGCGTAAATGGACGCATCCCTCGCAATGTTGTTTTCGCGCACGCCACTTGCGCTGAGTCGAAACGGACGACGCGGTCTACCGACCATTCTCACGGATTCCAGAAACGATTATCTTTTACCTGAAATCACGGCAAGTGGGTGCGCGAGAAACTGCTTGCCGGCACGGTGCCCGATGTTCCCATCACCGTTGATGCAGTGATTCCGGAAGATCATCACAAGACACTCCGCCAGCGGCTCGATGCGAAGACAGGAGAGGACTATTGCTGGAAGTGTCACAAACAGATGAACCCGCTGGGGCTGGCTTTCGAGATGTACGACGACTTCGGTCGCTACCGAACCGAAGAGTCTCTGGAACACCCCGATAACTTGATCTCAAAGGGACCGGATAAAGCCGCGTCCCACGTCGATCTTCGTGACACCTACAAAACCCTGCCCCTGGATGCTAGAGGTCGCCTGTCCGGAACTGGCAACGAGGATCTGGATGGGGATGTCGAGAACGCGATCGATCTGGCCCAACGGCTGGCAAAGTCAACGCGGGTCCGGCAATCGATCATTCGCTATGCCTTCCGGTACTTCATGGGACGT
>JBLHLE010001103.1:0-3100 GCA_047620805.1 Pirellulaceae bacterium | reverse complement strand
GAAAACAACCTCCGACTGTAAAACTGTTGGGATGTGACATCCCCCATTTGGTTTTGGTTTACACAAAATGTCCAAATCGGCCGCGCCGCCTAATTCGAAGTGGCAGAAGGAAGTGTTCCCGGGACAATCCGTACGCGACGTAGCGGTTCGTTGCCTCAAGTCGCGATTGCAGGCTGTTGAGTTTTGGCTGCCGTTGGCAGCGGAGCAGAGTTCCGCCGACGTAGAGAACGTGCACCAGCTGCGAGTTTCGACTCGGCGGGCAGCAGAAGCGTTGCGATTATTCGCCGGCTTGCTCGCAAAACCTACTCTCAAACTTCTTCGCCAGCAATTGCGTGAACTGCGGCAGGCGGCTGGTGATGCCCGCAATCTCGATGTGCTCGGCGCTCAGTTTTTGAAAGCGGCTCTAGAATCCTCGCGAGAAGATCCGAGTTGGAAAGTCGCCGAACTTGTGATGCAGCAGCGAGAGGCGGCCCAACAGCCCATAATCGCGCTGCACAAAAGACTGATCGATGAGCGGATTGGCGATACGATTCGCTCGGCGGTCGAATCAATTGGACGATCGCCGAAAAACAAGGCGGAGCGTTTCGGCGAGCATGCTCAGCAGTACTTCAAACCGATCCTGAAGACGTTTTTGAAGTCAGCCGAGGCCGATCTGTCCGAGGAGGAAGCCTTTCATGACGTGCGTATTCGAGCGAAAAAGCTTCGCTATTCAATGGAAATTGTCGCAGCAGCTTTCCCTGTTGTTTTTCGGAAGAAGCTATATCAGCGGATTACGTCTCTTCAAAATGTGATGGGGATGGTCAACGATCACGCTACGGCAAAGACGTTGTTTGGAAACTGGATGGGGAAAGAGTCCGATCCGCAGTTGAAAGCGTTTTTCCAGGGGATCGTGTTAGCTGAGGAAAAGGCGCACGAGGACATTCGAGACGTTTTTTTTGCGACCTGGACTTCCGCGGAATTCGAGCGATTGCGAAAACAGTTTAACAAGTGCTGTTAGCACTTGTTAGGATCGTAGGTCCATGACTTCCGCCATTGCTCGACAGACGCCTGCGATGCCCTCGGCGTCCAATTGCAAATCGGCAAGTAATTCGTCTCGCGAGCCGTGTTGAACGAACTCGTCCGGAATTCCAATCCGACGGATGCGGGATGTGTCGAGCTGCATGGTGTTGGCGGATTCGAGAACGGCACTTCCAAAGCCACCCATCAAAGCCGCTTCTTCGACTGTGATAACGAAGGGAGTTTCCGTCACCGCCTTCTTGACGATCTTCTCATCCATTGGCTTCAGGAACCGCATGTTTACCACGCCGATGTCCAAGCCATCTTCGGTTTTCAGTTTCGCTGCTGCATTGACGCATTCTTGCAGTTGGGTGCCCAGACATAGTATGGTGCCATCGTTACCCCAGCTGAGCACTTCTGCTTTACCCGTTTCGACAGAGGCTACTTCGCGTTCAATCGTTGTGACTGTTGCCTTGGGGTAACGGAGAGACGTCGGTGCTTCCTGTTTCAGCGCATACGTCAACATTGGATTCATGTCGTTGGCGTCACCTGGAGCCATAACGATCATATTGGGGAAGAGTCGCAGATAGCCGAAGTCGTATGAACCGTGGTGAGTCGGGCCGTCGGGAGCAGTGAGCCCAGCGCGGTCCAGCATGAAGACGACGGGTAGGTTCTGGAGGGCGACTTCCTGAAAAATCTGGTCAAAGCTGCGTTGGAGGAATGTGCTGTAGATCGCGACGATCGGGCGGATCCCCGTTTTGGCCTGGCCAGCTGCAAAGGCAACTGCGTGACTTTCGCAAATGCCAACGTCGAAAAAGCGTTTGGGAAACTCTTCTCGCACCGGCTCGAGTTTGTTTCCTTGGCACATCGCCGCAGTCATTACTGTGACCTTGTCGTTTATTCGCATCTCGTTGCCGATTGCGTCGCGAGCAAAATGTGTATAGGACTTGTTGCTGACCGAAGGTTTGGGGACGGCCTTTTCGCCTTCTTTCTCAAATGCCGGCGGAGCATGAAAGAACACGGGATCTTCCGCTGCCGGTTTGAAGCCATGGCCTTTTTCCGTTACGACGTGAAGCAGAATAGGGCCCTTCTGTTTTTGTGCTAACTTGAGGTACTTCTTAAGAATTCCAATGTCGTGGCCGTCGATTGGACCGAGGTAGCGAATCCCAAGTTCCTCAAAGAGCATGCCGCCATGGAGGCCAGCTTTAACGCCCTCCTTGATTTGAGCCAGCATCCGCTCGACAGGGTCGCCGAAAACGGGTACGCAGTTCAGCATCTTGACCACTTCCGATTTCAATCCCGTATAAAACGGATTCGTGCGGAGCTTGTCCAGGTAACTCGCCATCCCGCCAACTCGCGGACAGATCGACATCTTGTTGTCGTTCAATATGACGGTCATGTTGTCGGCCGAGCCACCGAGGTTGTTCAACGCCTCAAAGACAATCCCCGATGGGAATGCTCCATCGCCGATGACGGCAACTGCATGCCGGTCCTGTTCGCCTTGTATATCGTCGCCGCTTCGCAAACCAAGCATCGTCGAAACGCTAGAGCCAGCGTGACCCGTCATGAATAAGTCGTATTCACTTTCTCCGGGATTAGGGTAGCCCATTAGGCCGCCACGCGTGCGAATACTCCTGAAGTCGTGATAACGACCAGTAACAAGTTTGTGGGGGTAAATCTGGTGCCCAGTATCCCAAATTAAGCGGTCGCGACGGAAGTCGTAGGTACTGTGTAGTGCCAAGCACAGCTCGACGACGCCCAGGTTGGAAGCAAAGTGCGCCGAGCGTTCGGAGAGCAGTGAACAGAGTACGTCTCGTACTTCGTGGCCCAACTCATTGAGTTCTGCAACCGTCATGCCGCGCAAAGATTCAGCGGATTCGAGACTCGATAGTATCTTATGCATCTCTTACTGATTCCTTTCCAACACCAACCGTGCAAGCTTTTTCAATTCGCTCGCAGAATCACCAAAGCACGTGAGCGCATTGCAAGCTTCTTCAGTCAATCGTTGAGCTCGCATGCCACTCTCTTCCACACCTAATAATGCAGGAAATGTCAACTTGCCCCGCTCTGAATCTTTTTGCGTCCGTTTGCCCATGGCTTCATC
>JBLHLE010001102.1:0-3101 GCA_047620805.1 Pirellulaceae bacterium | reverse complement strand
GCCCCAGCAGCGAGCGGAATTGTTGAGAATGTACCTCGACCAGCTTCAATGCTCGGCTAACTCGCTCGGCTAATCAGCGTGTTCTTGGCGAGCGGCGGCGGTTGTTGGTTTCTTGGGATCCGTTTCGTCCAGCGGCTCGATCCGTGGCCAGAATGCACGGCCCATAACGCTGTTCAACAAAGCTGGCAAGAGAAAGAGATCGGCCAGCAAAGCGGCCGAGAGCATTGAAAACATTAAATACGCGAAGCGGCCTATCGGACGGAACGGGCTGTATCCGTATATCAGTAAACCCAAACCGCAAATCACCGTCGTTTGCAGCATCGCGGTACCACACTTTTGATAGGCGTGCCGTGTTGCCGCGGCTGGTGAAAGTCCTTCGACCATTCCGCGGCGAAACCACGTGATATAGTGCAGTGTATCGTCGACCGCGATTCCCATTGCCGCGGTTGCAGTCATTACGGTTCCGACTTCGACGTCGATCGCTAACAGTCCCATGGCACCGAAGACGACGATGCACGGCATGACGTTGGGAATCATCGAAATAATTCCGGCGACCGCGGCTTTGGCAAACCATGCGATGCGCTGTTGCAAGTTTTTGGCCGTCAGGAAATCGTCCCACGACATCAGCGTCATCAGCACCACCATCGCCAACGCAATCAAGACACAGGCGAATCCGAAGCTGGTAACCAAATCGCGAAGTAGTTGATTTTGAGCTTTCCGGACCAAGGGGACGCCGCCGGTAACCCAGATAGAAACATCGGGGAATTTCGCCTGAGCTCGTTCGGTAAGCGGAGCGAGTTGCGTTTGTAAATCGTTGACGACTGTCTGATAGTTGAGCCGTCGGCCAGAATCGACAAACCCCGTCACTCGCCAGAATTGGCGGCCGAGTGGAAGTGATTCTGCTTCAGTTGGACTAACATCGCGTAGTTTCGCTTCGTCCAGGTATCCCATTTCGATCAACGTGGGACGGCTTTTCGTTAAGTGCTTTTCCAATGCCGTACGGAGCAGGCGTTCGCGAAGCTGAAATCCAGAGAGTGCTCCGCGGGGTAGGTCTGGCGCGAAAGTCACTGCGGAAACTGTCGCGCCAATGCCGTCGACACGCCGCATGCTGCCTTCGACCGCTCGCACTAATCGCATTCTTTCGGTCTGCGGAACTTCATATGCTTCCGGCTTGTCTATTGAAGCCGGAATCTCAACGACCACTTCGATCGGAACCAGTGGACCGATTTTGCCTTCCAACCAGTGGTAGTCCTGCAGCACCTTGGCTTCTGCGGGCAACATGTCGTGGATTGAAACGGACGAAGTTATCTTTGACAATCCCCAGGCACTCACCGCTGTGATAAATACGGAGATGACTAACAGAAGATAGGGAAACCGAGTGACGAGATTCGACATCCAGCTCCAAGAATTACCATTTCCTTTTCTCTGTGACGCCGCTTGCACTCGCTGGAGATATTTTCGTTGTGGAAATTGAATTATGAAACATGGCATCATCAGGAACAGGACGCCCGTCCCCAGTAGCAAGCCGAGTGCCGCGTACAAGCCAAACTTTTGGATCGGCACTAGATAGCTGGCAAGTAGCGACAGCAAACCGATTGCGGTGGTTGCCGCCGCCAACGTACAGGGTAGCCATCCAGCCGAGACCATTCGTCCTGCCGCTCCGTCCGGTCCATGTTCAATGGCGGCGTCGCGGTAATAATTTACCAAGTGAACTCCCGCCGAAATGCTGAGCACAAAAACTAGCGAAGGCACCATGAGCAGGATGCTGTCCATGTGCCATCCCGTGTAGTGAATCAACGCGTTTCCGATCTGTGAATTCATGGAAGCCACGACGAACACAATCGCGGACAGCGCGAAATTCCGAAAACTAATCAACATTACTAAACAGCAAATGACGGAGCATAGCAGCGTCAAAAAGAGCAAGTTCTCCTGACTCGCCTCATCGATAGCCACACCGTCAATCATGATTCCCGCAATCTTGACTTCGGTCCGCGAAAGTCCGTCGATACTGTCGACCGAATCGTAGATTGAATTGATCAAGGCCGCCCGGTCTTTGGATTCTGCACTGCTGGACGCAACGACAATACAGGTCGAAACACCATCGTCACCAATCATCAATCCCTTCAACCTCGCAACGGCTTTGTTCTGGCTGAGCTCAAGCGGCTCGGACGTTAACCGCTCCAATGCCTCTAAGCCCGTGGTCACATGGGTAAACCCTGGCGAAAGCGTTCGCAACTTGGTGGCAAGTTGACTCAACCGCGGGTCATCCAGTTCGCATTGCGGCCAGCTAATCATCAGAAAGTCGTCGCGGCCGAAGTGCCGGACGTACTCTTCCAGCAATTTAGTCTCCACAAAGTCAGACGGAATCCAATCCTTGACGTCGTTTGTGTTACTCGCCAGAGCTGCCAAGGAACCTTTTACGGCTATATAGAAAGCCAGCAAAAAGCACAAGAACAAGAGAATCCGCACACGTCGATCGTTGAGAAACATAAGAATGTGGTCGCGGGACGGGGGTTGTAGGATGCACGGCAAAGTGGTTGATTGCCGTACGGAAAGTGATCCTCTATTTTCGCACCCCAGGGCTGGCAAATCCAGCCCAATTCGAGTGACCCTTGACTTCGGGGTGTAAATAACGAATTGCGATCGATGCGAGACAGGGGAGGACTAGGACTGCAGGGGAAGGAATGAAGCTGGCTGATTGATGAAACCACGTGAACACCCGAATCGGAATCGATTGTATAACGGACTCGCGGTCGAAGCCAATTCTATGAGCTGCTCGCAGTTACATTGCGTAAAAACCCAAATTGAGCGATCGTCGCATAATTCAGATTTTCATCGGAGTCGATTAACGGACGTCCAGATACCCCAGAACCTGCAGGCAATCATCGAAGGCCCCGTCGCCACTGGACGATTCAAATCTGCGCAAGAGGCCGTATCGGAAGGAATTCGACTGCTGGCGTCAAACGAAATGCCGCGTCAACAAATTTAGATTGGAGTTAACCAAGGTGAATACACGACTTGTCGCGCATCACATAGTGCCCGCCTTCTAGTGCCCGCCTTCTAGTGCCCGTCTTCTAGTGCCCGTCTTCTAGTGCCCGCCT
>JBLHLE010001101.1:0-3101 GCA_047620805.1 Pirellulaceae bacterium | reverse complement strand
ATTCTCAGCGACCGCTCGCATTGTGGAGGGACGTGTGGAGGGACGTGTGGAGGGACGACCGCTGTTGCCGACACGCGGATCTGTTGGTGGGACGAATCCAGTAATTTTATCAGATTGAATTCTTGTTTTCAGGAAAAAACCCATCGATTTAGGGAATGACCAGCACGAGACGTTTACGTGAGAATAAGTCTACAGGTGAGGTTCCTCCCCATTCATATCGTTTCTAGACAGTCGACTTGCCGGCTGACTAGAAACGAGATGAGTAGGGTGAAGTCGCGTTCGGTTTTTCTGAAATGGGGCGGCGGATGTGGTCTTAGAGGTGTAAAGTGGTTCGGCCAGTTCCATCCGCTTAGCCCTGACGGTCCGCGCTATTAACTGCCGCAGCTTGGCAGCATGAGAACGCGGGCGGGCAGGGAACTTCGCAAGTTACACAAACTGTCAGCCGCTCCGCCTGAATCAAAAGATTTAACTCTTCTGAACCAATATCGCACGACGCGATGGCAAACTCTCACCGGCGACCTTAAATGGGTTGGCTTTCTTGCGCCACCGCATTGCCGCTAGAGTTGGTTCCGCATAGCAACCAGACTGTCGAGACGGTTTTATCGACCTGCGAATTACTAACACGTGCTGACTACAAATCTCCCTGCGCAACCTTTGTTAATTGTGGCTAGCCAGTCTACAATTAGTGACCTGATTGATAGTCACAATATCTTGGTAGCGCGTACATGTCCTCACTCGATTCACGTGAATCTAGCTCCTCAATTTCGACAAGTCTTTTAGTCCGGGTGAGACGACAAGACACGTTGGCTTGGCAACGACTTTCCAATCTGTATGGACCAGTAGTTTACAGCTGGGCTAGGCGTTCTGGACTTCAGGACAGCGATGCTGCCGATGTGATGCAGGATGTATTCCAATCGTTGTTGTTAAATATCAGTGCTTTCCGTCGCGAATTGCCCGGCGACTCATTTCGCGGTTGGCTATGGACAATTACACATAATCGAATTCGCGACTTCTATCGCTCGCGTAATCAAGACGGAATTAACGGGCGGAACGGCAGGGCGGATGGTACTGCAGGAAGTGCCCGTCCCCGAGATAGATTCGCCAGATAGTGTAAGAGCCGACCGGGCAGCCATTTATCGAAAGGCGATGGAATTCATTCAGCACGAATATCTCGAGCACACCTGGCAAGCTTTCCTGCGGATCGCCGTCAATGACGATGCCCCCGCCGATGTGGCCAAAGATTTGGGCATTTCGGTCTGGTCTGTTTACCAAGCAAAGTCTCGAATTCTCCGCCGACTCCGCCGCGAATTCAAGGATTTCTAGACGAAAGACTGACACTTCTTGGTGAACACCACCAAAATCTTGGTCGCAAAGTGGGTTTGGCACTCTAAATATCGGGCTATCTATGACTGGCGTATCAGCTGATTGCAGGGCTGATTCTGAAGCCCGGAATCCAACTTCAGTTTGGCCCGGATTTTTTTCTGGCATTCCCGAAAAGACCGCCACCCAAAAGTGGTGGCGTTCACTGTGAAGTGTCGAAAAAACGGACAAAATCTCCCCGCTATCCAACAACGTAACCAAATACAGAATAAACTGTTACGAAGAAGACACTCGGGCTCGAACGTAAAAATGCCCCGAGGCGTCAAATGAATCCGTTGAACTGATTGATTAACGAAGTAAATCTTTCTGGCCAGGATTCTTAAAACAAAAGTGAATTGTAATGGTCAAGTCGACATGCCGCCCCACAGATGAACTCGCCGACTACATCGTCGGAAAACTCGCGGACGAAGTCTCCGAACAGATCGATGAGCACATTGAAACGTGCTTGGACTGCCAAGCATCCCTGCTCACAATCAGCACTGCAAACGACGCGATCCTGTCGATTCTGCGTAGCTCCAGCAATGACAACGAATTTCAAAGTGAACTCGCCTGCCGGCAAGGCGTGGAGCTCATCGAAAGGCTCGTTTTGAGCATTGCCGATGATAATCAAAAGTCGAATGATGACGACTACGGCCCGGCGAATAGTCTACTTGCCGCACCGCGTCAAATCGACCTCGAGCAGTTTTCTGCGAAAATCATAGAACTCAAGCTGGTAAGCGAAACCGCCTGCCGTCGGATTCGCGACTCTTTACCCGTAGCTCACGGGCACGACTCGCGGGCATTCGCCGACCTGCTGGTCGCTTCCAATCTCTTGACCGAGTATCAGGCATCTCAGGTCTTACAAGGCAACGGTGGCACCAGCAACGCAACTGTCTCGCGCAACACCGATACCACCAACGCACTTGTCGTAACACTCGCCAGCGACGACGCCAGTGAAGCAACCGTTCCGGCAACCGTCACGATTCTCGCTGGTCAAACATCGGCCACTTTCACGGTGGATTCAGTCGATGACGCCATCGTCGACGGAACTCAACCCGTAACGATCACGGCATCCGCCGCAACATTTGCTGACGGCACGGACGACATTAATGTAACTGACGACGACGTTCCTACACTGGCGCTAACCATCGACTTGGCAACGATGCCAGAGAACGGTGGCACCAGCAACGCAACTGTCTCGCGCAATACTGATACGACTGCGGACCTCGTCGTAACACTCGCCAGTAACGACACCAGTGAAGCAACCGTTCCTGTTTCTGTCACGATTCTCGCTGGTCAAACATCGGCCACTTTCACCGTTACTGCAGTCGACGACGGCATTTCCGACGGCGACCAACTGGTGGGCATCATTGCAACTACCGCCGGCTTCCTATCGTCGAGTCAACCAATAACCGTTATCGACATTGGCGGTGCGAACCAAGATCCAACGTCGCCAAACGATGTCAACAACGCCCCCAACAATGTTGGTGAAGGAGCCGCGATTGGTACGTCCGTCGGGATTACCGCGAACTCGATTGACCCCGATGGAAATACGGTCTCCTACAGTTTGTCCGACGACGCCGGCGGCCGATTCCAGATTGACTCGCAATCTGGCGTTGTCTCGGTTGCTGTCGGTTCCCTGTTAAGCACCCGCTCACAAATAAATTGCTGTTAACTCAGGTACTGTAAATACCTATAATCACACGGTGTGTTTTCCGTCCATTTGGATCGTCCAAGCAAGG
>JBLHLE010001100.1:0-3115 GCA_047620805.1 Pirellulaceae bacterium | reverse complement strand
CACATCGGCAGTGGCGGTTGTCGGAATCTCAGTGGCGCTGCCAAGTTCGTTCTGGCGCACTAACCGTAGCTCAATAGCGAATTGATCCTCGGCATCCTCGAGGTTCTTCCAGCGAAAATAGCCGTTGATTTGTCCCTTCTGATCTTCGCCCTCACCTTTGAAACCCGGATACGTGTCATCGGAATCGGCATTCGTGAAAACTGGATAGGACTCATTCTTGACGATATCTCGCCAGGGAAAATCGTAAACGCCGGCGTTAGCCATGTTGGGACGTGAAGCATGTCCAAAGGGGCCCCACGCGAAAATCATTGGCAATTTATTTTGCTGGCAATAAGCGAGAAGATCCTCCTGGCGTTTCGACCAACCGTCCGTTTGCGAGGACGTGTTGATAACCGGTGGTGGATCGGGGTAGTCCGAATTTTCCAAACGAAATAAGACGTGTTCGGCTCCAGCGGGAACATTCACTAGTATCGCCGCAAAAATGTCACCTCGAGCGAAACCGATGCCAAGACTCCCGCTTCCTCCCATCGATCGACCACTGAGGTAGACTCGATTGCGGTCGATCTTCTGCTGCTTTATCGTCCACTCGATAGTGGCGTGGACGCGTTCTTCTACAATCTGCGGTCGATTTTTGTAGGTAACCTTGTCCTTTTCAATTGCCTTCCAACCCCACCACCAATCGTCGGCGAGCGACCGGCAATCGAGGTACAACGCGCAATGTTCTTTAGCGACGTACTGATGACGATGTTTTGCGGAGAAGGCTTCGTTGATTGCTTTTTCTGCCGAACCACCGGCGTGATGTAGAACGACGTGCAGCGGCGGATTGGCGATCGAACCGTCGGCCGGAACGACATAAAAGGGAACGGGCTTGTCGTTTCGCTTTGCGTGAGAGTACAGGGAAGCCTTCCGCCCACCGATCTCAAACTCTCTTTCCAGCTTGAGGTCTGCCATGAAGTCCAGCCGCGATTTCGGCGGAGCTTCCGCCCATGCGGAGACTATCATGCCGCCACAGTTAAACACCATGAACAACAAAACGGCGACTGTCTTCTTCAGCATACGACAAAACCTATTGTTAATTTCTGGACAGCGTTAGTTGAATGACGGCCATAGATCGTTGATCGTTGATCGTTGATCGTTGGCTGCCGTGTGCCACGAAACGTACACCACCCACACGGGCTCGCAATAAAGTACCGAGGTAGCGACGAGTTAAGAACCGCTCAGCTTCTCCCAGGCACCAATTAGTTTCGAGACGCTTCCTCGTTCGATCGGAGTCGAAGTGGCATCGACCGGTGTGACGTGACCATCGTCGTCAACGAACCCAGTCCGCCCGAACGAGGCCTCGACTTCAGCAGCCATTTTCCTGGCCAATTCCCGTGTATCTTCCGAGCTTCCCGAACCACCTTTTGGGAATGCTTCATCCGGCAAAATGAGGTTCTTGTGCTGCTCTTCGGGTGTATTCGCGATGGCTCGGAAAAATCGCAACAGCTCGTATCTCTTCTTCCACTCGCCGCTACGTTTGATGACTTCTTCGCCGAACTCCGCGTCGAGTCCGCCTTTTTTCTTTTTCCAAGCTAGTGCGATTCGACTGGCCGCATTCGACTGCAACGCCTTCATCGCGTTGGTGCCAGCAGTAACGACTCCCGAGCTGTGCCCTTCGGCCGCGGCAGAGCCCATGTCATCAATGCCGAGCGTTGACCCGCTCCTCCATTTTGGATTCAAAATAGCCACGTACCCATGCCGCAACAAATCGTGCAGAACACCGGGCAAGACCATTCGAGGAACCATCACTGGCGTCAAACTGCCAGGACAGAAAAGCGCCAGATGCCGATCCAATTCCTGTGTAAAGCTGAAATTTTGAGCTTCGGCACCGTGGTTGAATACGGGACTTCCGCTCCGACCACAGGCCGCGTTCAAGGCAGGTATCAATCCGATCGTAAATTGCGACGCTGCCGAACGCCCGTGCGAATCTTTGACACTCAGAATGTCCTTCTGCCCGCTTACTTCGGAGATGTGAGGCACGACCATCCACATGTCGTAGTCGCCGGTGACTGGGATGCCGTTGTAGCCCCAGACCCACATCGGCACGTCGGTTTTGGGAGTTTTTTCCCGCCATCGCCAATGGACCTTCTTAGAGGCTTTGCTCCAAGTAAACTCAACATCAGTATTTGCGCTGCTGTGAAACGTGATGGCTTCGCCTGATTCGCCGAACTTCGTGGTTTTCTCGAAATGTCCTTGACTGAGCAAAGTGCTAATCTGCGAATCAGTAAAACTAAGATGGACAGGCTGTGCATCGCCGTGCCCGTGCGGATGAATGAGCGGGTTGGGTTGGCCAATCTTTTTCTTCGAGAACGCCTGATCTATGGGGACAAAGCCCGACGTCAAACCCCAATCCGACGACTTGTCGTGGATGTCCATGCTCTTGGTCGCGAACCCCGCGTCGATCAGTCGCATGGTGGCAGCCGTCGATGGCCGTACAAACAAGAACGCATTCTTATTCTTGCAGACTCCGTGAATACTCGGAAGATGACCTCGAGTAACGCCACTTGTATCTGGCGTTGCTGGTGCGAACCCCATTAAAATATCCTCCTTGCGTGCGAGCCAGAATAAACAAAGTCGTGAATTAACGCGTGAATTAACGCTTGAACTAAATAGACAAATAAAGAAGTGACACGAAATGTAGTCGCAACAAATCTTGTCATTGCTCCGTCGCGTCGTGAGTATAACAAATGGTGAGCCGCCCAACGACTCAGCCACATTATTCTCACTCGAACTCTACCCTAATGTCGAATCTATTCACCTCTTTCGGCTCGACTTCAATGAGGTCTTTCAACGTGACCGGCTCTTCGGTTTGCTCCTCTGTCAACGGCGGAAAGTACGTTACCTCGTGCTGACCTTGCACGGCCCCGGGCAGATCCTTGCCGCCCGCCTTTGTCGTCAATGTGAAAGTGCCGTCTGCCTGAACTTCGGCACTCGCGACAAAAGTCTTGTCGGCGGGTGCTTGAAAGATTATTTGGCCCTTGGTGATCGGTTGGTTGTTTTGATCTACAACCGTCCCCGTTACGGCGTAGGTCATGGGAAGTTCCGCGGCGGGTTTGCCGCAGCCGACAAAAACAAC
>JBLHLE010001099.1:0-3123 GCA_047620805.1 Pirellulaceae bacterium | reverse complement strand
CTGGACATGCAGAAACTGGACATGCAGAAACTGGACATGCAGAAACTGGACATGCAGAAAATAGGCGCGCAGAAGCCAAGGCACTACTCGAGGAAATTGCAGCGAAAACAACGCCAAAAGAACATCGGCCCTTTGAATTCCTCTCGGCCGCCGAACCTTCATCGTTGGTGAAGTTCCTCCACCACGAGCATCCCCAAACGATCGCCTTGGTGCTCAGCCATCTCCGCCCCGATCAAGCGGCCGAGGTCGTTGTTCAATTTGCGTCGGCAACTCAAGTCGACGTCCTCCGCCGAGTGGCTCACCTCGATCAAACAAGTCCTGAAATCCTAAACCAAGTCTCGCGCGAAGTTGAACAACAGCTACGCGACCGCTTCCTGTTGCTAGACACGGGGTCCAGCGGAGTGGCAACGGTACAAGCCATCATGAATGCCGCCCCATCGCAAGATCGCCAACACTTGTTGAACAATGTCGGTAAGAGTGACCCGCACCTGGCCAAACGAATTCAACCAGTAACCGACAAGCAAGCCAATCCCACTCGCCCCGCCGCTCCGGCTCGTGCCAATTCAGCCCGCGTTCCACAACAGGCGGGGCGTCCAACGCGGGCCGAGCGACCGAAGAATACGTACCCTGGTCACCAGCCGCACACGGTCGCACCTCAGAAGCGAAATGAACCAACGATCGAATTCCCTCAATTGAACAACCTCGCAGCCCGCGAATGGCAGATGCTGTTTCAGTCGGTGAATCGAGAGACGCTGCTGGTCGCACTAGCGGGCGCAGACGAGTCTTTAGTGAATCACGTTCTGAAGAAATTGCCATATCATCAAGCCGAATCGCTACGCCAATCCGTCAACGACATTGGCCCGTTGCGTTTGAGTGACGTTGAATTCGCCCAACGCAGAATCGTCAAAGCGGCCATCCGGCTTTCCCAGAAAGGAGAGCTTAAACTTCCCAACCCACCGCGATTCGCCGCGGCGGTTTAGCGTCCATTCCAGCACACCCCCAACTTGCACGACAGTGAAAATATACTACCTCGCGGAAACAGCATGGCCGAAATAATTAAAGCAGGAAAAATCAGAGAGCAGGGCGGAGTGGAAGCGGTTGCTTTCAGTTTTTCCGACATGTCCCAACGCGCCGAACAGTTCATCCAGCAAACGCAGGCCAAAGCCAATGGGATCATCACCAAGGCTGAGTCGGACGCCCAGCAAATTCGAATAAACGCCATGGCGGAAGGCAAACAAGATGCGGTAGACCAAGCGATCCAAGCGTCGCAAATTCGAGTCAACCAAAAGCTAAAGACTCTCGCCCCAGCCATTCAACAAGCCATCGACTCAATCAACGAAATTCGGCAAACCTGGCTCAAGCAATGGGAGGGTAACATGTTGAAACTGGCAATCCAGATCGCGGAACGCGTGATTCGACGCGAAGTTCAACACCAACCGGAAATTCCTCAAACGCTCATCCGCGAAGCGTTGGAAATGGCGACGCCCCAGAGTCAACTCCGCCTCTATCTAAACCCTCAGGACTACGAATCGTTGGGGAACTACATCGAGGAACTTACGACACAATTCTCCCAACTGGCTCCGCTCGAAGTCCGCGCGTCTTCCGATATACAGGCCGGTGGATGCCGGCTAGATACCGATCACGGCACGATCGACCAGCAACTTGATTCACAACTCCAACGCGTTTATGAGGAATTGACACAATAATATGCAGGCCATTTTCAACCAACTCGAGTCGATGATGACCACGGCACTGACCGGTAGCGTGGTCCGCACGCAAGGCATGACCATTGCGGTAGCCGGAATGCCGGCGCCCGTCGGCGCCGTCGTAGAAATCCAGCGGCAATCTGGCCCGCCGGTGCGAGGAGAGATCGTCGGATTTCAGGACTCGTTGTCAATCGTTTACCCGTTCAGCTCGACGTCCGGAATTCGGCATGGTAGTACCGTACGTCTGGTCCACACGACTCGATATGTTCGCCTCGGAACTGAATTATTGGGGCGAGTCGTAAACGGATTCGGTGACTGCGTTGACGAACGTCCTCCACCGCCGCTGCCCGACAGAGGTCGATTGGATAATCCCCCTCCCACCGCTTTTGAGCGACCGCGAATCGATCAACCACTCTCGACCGGAATTAGAGCAATTGACGGAATGCTTCCTTGCGGTCTCGGTCAGCGAATCGGCATTTTTTCCGGATCGGGAGTAGGAAAAAGTGTCACACTGGGAATGATGGCCCGCTACGCTGACGCAGATGTGAATGTAATCGCACTCATTGGCGAACGCGGCCGGGAGGTCAACGAATTCATACAGCGGGACCTCGGTCCCGAAGGAGCGAAACGAAGTGTGATCGTCGTTGCCACTAGCGATGAGCCTGCGATCCAACGAGTCCAGGCAGCGATGACTGCGACCACAATCGCCGAGTACTTTCGAGACCAGGGCAAGAACGTCCTATTGATAATGGACTCAATCACGCGTTTCGCAATGGCCCAGCGAGAAATCGGTTTAGCGGCCGGCGAACCGCCAGCAACTCGAGGATATCCGCCCTCCGTTTTCGCCATGCTACCACAACTCGTGGAACGCGCTGGTCGCAGCGCGCTGGGAAGCATCACCGCTTTTTACTCCGTCCTCGTGGAAGGCGATGACCTCAACGAGCCCGTTAGCGATGCAGTGCGGGGACTATTGGATGGCCATACCATCCTGTCGCGAAAACTTGCATCTCAGGGTCACTATCCCGCCATCGATGTGCTTGAAAGTATCAGCCGACTGGCGACGGAAGTGACGACGCCCGAACAGCAGCAGGCAATGCTCTCGATCCGACAACTACTGGCCGCCTATCGAGAACACGAAGATCTGATAACGATCGGAGCATACCGCCCCGGTGCAAATTTCCAAGTTGATACGGCCATCGCTCTGCGGGAAGAATTGAATCGCTATCTGCAGCAGCGCGTCGACGAACAATCCTCATTTCAAAAATCACAGCAAGAACTACTCGCTTTGGCAACTCGCGCACGTCTTGCTCAGGGCAATCAAGCCAAGATGCGAAAACCGCAGGCAGCTAAGGCATAAACATGTTCCGGTTCCGACTTGAAACCCTCCTTCGACTTCGACTCGATGATCGCGACAAGC
>JBLHLE010001098.1:0-3125 GCA_047620805.1 Pirellulaceae bacterium | reverse complement strand
CCGGTAAATCTTGGTCAGGTTGCGGGTTTCGACGACGATATCGGAGTCGCCTTGATTGGCCATTGTCACAACAACTACCTCTTTGATCTTAGAGCTTCTCGCACTGTCCACGTAGAACTGGTACGGATTGGATCGAGCCTCGGTTCGGGAATTCGCCAATTATTGGCCGACGTAACTATAGATGTACAAAATAATTAATGAAAATCGCATATGGAAACACCTCACTATAAAACAGGGTCGCCAAACGTGCAAGGATTGGGCACGATTGACGTTGATGAAGATCTGAAGAAGTCGCCGCTGATGAGGGGTGTGACGAGTATGTCGATGGCAACGGCGGCTCTGGGCCCACACAATCTGGGTTCTGCCGAAGTCTCCCGCGACTCCAAATGACTACAGAAATACCGGATTGCCACCCAAAGCCCCCTTGGCAAATTCATGGATCTGACTGACACTCGCCTATTGGCGACTGTTTCCCCCTTATTATTCGACGCGGCGACGGCTGCGGATTCGCATGCCCACTGGCACCAAGATTACCGATCGACAATCCGCGATTGAATTCCTGTTGGGTCGCATCAACTACGAGCGGGCAAGCAAAATCCCGTACCGTTCGTCCGAGTTTGGATTGGATCGGATGCGGCAGCTGCTGGCCATGCTTGGAGATCCGCATTTGCGGCTGCCTGCCATCCACGTTGCGGGGACGAAGGGTAAGGGGTCTTGTTCGACGATGATCTCAGCCGCACTCACTGCCTGTGGAAAGCGGGTCGGGCTTTACATTTCCCCGCATCTGGAAATGCTGGAAGAGCGGTTCAATATTGATGGGCAAAACTGCACGGCCGACGACTTAGTCGAACTCATGCAAACTGTTCAACCTGTCGTAGAGAAGATGGAAAGCGACGGACGACGTCCCACGTTCTTCGAAGTGACGACCGCTCTTGCCTTTCTCTATTTTTCCCAACAGAAAGTCGACCTCGCCGTGTTGGAAGTTGGGCTAGGTGGACGACTTGATTCGACCAATGTCTGCCAACCAATCGTCACCGTAATTACCAGTATTAGCTTCGATCACATGCGCGAGCTAGGCGACACGCTACCCGAAATCGCGACGGAAAAAGCTGGGACCATCAAGCCGGGAGTGCCTGTGGTCACGGGTGTCACGGAACCGGAATCGCTCGCCGCAATTGAACGCATCGCTCTGCAGCACAAGGCTCCCGTTCTCAAGATGGGCGTTGATTTCGGCTACGAGTATCTGGGTGCGACGTTGGATGGCAATGGACTATCTGCGGAATTCAACTATTGGGAACGCGCGGGTGGAGCCATTGGGTCACTTGAAAATATCCAGTTCGGAATGGCTGGGCAGCACCAGGCTTCCAATGCTGCCGTGGCAATTCAGGTGATGAGTCAGTTGCGGACGTTGGGCCAGCCGGTCGAGCTTGCGGAGATTCGAAAAGGACTGGCGCAGGCCCGCTGCGCCGCGCGCATCGAAGTAGCAAAAGAGCAACCTCTCGTAATACTCGACTCGGCCCACAACCTGGCCTCGGTTCGCGCATTAGTGAACGTCATCCAGGAAGCCCTGCCCGGCCGCGAGGGGATTTTGGTGTTCGCCGCGAATCGCGACAAGGACGTTTTCAGCATGGTTCGCGAGCTGTTGCCCGCGTTTTCAAAATGCGTTGTGACAACCTTCGACAATAGTCCACGAGCCATGTCCGTTGAGCAGTTGGTTGAAAATGTCGCAGCGATACAAACTGAATTAGCTGGTCGGGCTGCCGCCGTGTATACCGCAGACAACGCTTCGGCTGCGTGGGAAAAAGCGAGGCAACTGGCCAGCGGCGATGCCTTCATCTGTGTGACAGGTTCCTTCTTCTTGGCCGCTGAAATACGAGCAATCGTCCGCGAAACACTGACTCCTGAATAGCTCCGAGGCGATTGCTTAGGCACTCTGGAATGTCTACAAAGAACATAGCTGAGGTCGCACGCGTAGACTTCAGAGCCGCCTAATTGCCCGGTCGACAAGTGCTAGCCGAACTCCTCCAAAGAGAAAGCCCTCGTGAGCTTATGAACGTTCGCCCTCTTCTTCTTGCATTGTTGTTGCCGTTTGCCGCGATTTCGTTCGTTCAATCTGCCGTTGCGCAGGACGAAATTCCCGCCGAAGTTTCAAAGCGGCTTGCCGATTTCTTTGGAGATCTGAGCAGTAGTGAGGTGCAATCGGATGAGGCATTTCGGTTGCTGCTTGCGGGCGGGCCCCTCGAGAAACGCGCTGCCGACGTTAAGAAATTAATCGATCGATTCGCTCAGCTCAAAAATCAATACGGGGCCTACTTGGAGCATGAACGCGTCGATTCGCAAGCGATCGGCAGCGATCTGCTGATCCTGAAATACTTATACAAAGCTGAGGACTATCCGATTCTCTGGAAGTTCACTTTGTATCGAAAACCAAGTGTGGGTAACGCCTCGCCTTGGAGGGTTATCAGTGTGAGCTTTGGGACGCGTCTGGAAAGCCTCACGGGGGAGTAATGGTAAACGCGTAATGGTAAACGCGTAATGGTAAACGCGTAATGGTAAACGCGTGTCCCTCAGTCGTTAAACGGCAATTCGTCGTTTCTACGGAACGCCATACCTTCCTTGAAGTGACGCCGGCAAACTGACAGGTATCGATCGTTGCCGCCGATCTCGATTTGCTCGCCTTCTTTTAGCGGGTTTCCTTTTGCGTCGATCCGCAATACCATCGTCGCTTTGCGACCGCAGTGGCAGATTGTCTTGATTTCGATCATGTCATCCGACCACGCCAACAGATGTTTGCTGCCTTCAAACAAGTTGCCCTGAAAGTCTGTTCGCAAGCCGTAAGCGAGGACGGGAATGTCGAGAGCGTCGGCGACGTCGGTTAACTGGTGTACTTGTTGTCGCGTTAGAAATTGAGCTTCATCGACCAGTACACAATGAATGTTATCGTCGTCGTGTTGACGGCGACAGATCTCGAAGATGTTGTCGAAGTGCGTGAAAGTGATGGCTTCCGTTTCCAGTCCGATTCGCGAAGTGATTTTTCCGCTTCCTTCGCGGTTATCGATTTCGGGCGTGAGCACGACCGTACTCATGCCTCGTTCGCGGTAGTTATATGACGACTGTAACAGCGT
>JBLHLE010001097.1:0-3126 GCA_047620805.1 Pirellulaceae bacterium | reverse complement strand
TCGATTCAGCACCGCCTGCAAGTTATGTTTCCAGCGTTCAAGAACTCGCACGACTCTACTTAGAAATGTGGTCCGACGTTCCGGAAGGCAAAGGCTTTACGCTTCCCGGTCGCCAGATTTTGCATTGCACGTTCGGCTCGGTTCTGACGGACGACAAATTCGGTCCGCTCGTAAAGGATCTACTCAACCAACACGTAGACACGTACACAGAAGTACTCGACGACCACTTCGGACGGCATCTCGACGCGCTTCGTTCGGGTATGTAATTCTGTGACGATTTTGAATCAACTGGAGCCTTAAAAAATGTTACTCAGTAAACTCATTCATCCGAAAATTAACGAAGTCTTGGGGCGAGCAGGTCATCATGGCAAGATCCTCATCGCGGATGGCAACTATCCTTGCTCCTCAACACTCGGCCCAAACGCGGAGTTGGTCAGTTTGAACCTGATGCCTGGTTTGGTGAACTGCACGCAGGTCTTGGAGGCCTTGGTCGGAGCGATCCAAATTGAAGCGGCCAATACGATGATGTACGAGACGGAAGGTCCGTATGCGTTGACTGAAGATCCGCCCGTGTGGGAGCAATATCGCGACGTTTTTAAGAACTCGAATCTCGATGTTCAATTGGATCCTATCGAGAAGTGGGATTTCTATAAAGCCGTCGATACAACCGATCACGTACTCACGATTCAAACTGGCGACCAGCAGCGATTTGCAAATCTGTTGTTGTCGATTGGCGTACGTATGGACTGAGCAGTTGCTCACTAAGACCTCGGGGAAGTTGTTATGGAATATCGCGAATTAGGGAATACCGGACTGAAGCTGCCAGCTCTTAGTTTTGGCGCTTCGTCGTTGGGACAAGAGTTTCGTCCTGTCGATATCGGTGAGTCGCTGCAGGCCGTGCATGCTGCACTTGATTGCGGTATGAACTTCATTGATACGTCGCCATATTATGGTCGCGGAATGTCGGAAGTGATGCTCGGTATCGCGCTGCGAGATGTTCCGCGCGACAGTTATCTGCTGGGCACGAAATTGGGACGTTACGACGGTGCCCATTTTGATTTCTCTGCCAAACGAGTCGCGGAAAGTGTCGACGTTAGTTTGCACCGGATGGGTGTGGAACACCTCGATATCATTCTTTGCCACGACATCGAATTCGTTGAAATGTCGCAGGTGGTCGAGGAAACGATTCCGGCACTTCGCAAAATTCAAGAGCAAGGTAAGGTGCGTTTTATCGGCGTCTCGGGTTATCCGATGAAGATGTTCAAATACGTACTCGATCACACGGATCTGGACGTTGTTTTGTCCTACAACCACTATCATCTACAGAACACGATGTTCGACGATCTCGTTCCCTATCTGAAAGAGAAGGGAGTCGGGATCATGAACGCCGCGCCATTCTGTGCCCGCCTGCTGACAAACGCTCCCCTCCCCCCGTGGCACAAGGCGACCGACCTGGTCCGAGCGACTGCGAAACAAGCCGCCGAACACTGCCAAAGCAAAGGCGTGGACATCGCTCAACTGGCAGTTCAGTTTTCCATCGCCAATACCGATATGACAACTTGTGTGACAGGTTCCGCGAATCCCAATCGTGTTCGGCAGTGGGCCGAGTGGGCTGAATTGCCCATGGATCAGGAACTCCTCGGCGAAGTGCTCGAGATCTTCAAGCCGATTCATAATTGGTTCTACACGGAAGGTCGTCTGGAGAACAACGACGAGTCGGCCGAAGTCTAGAAAGCTGAGAAGTCTAGAAAGCTGAGAAGTCTAGAAAGCTGAGAAGTTCAAGCAGGCAGTTCTAAGTTCGACGAACCGTTGAAATACGAATACCGAAGTGAAGAGAGGTCATCCAATATGTCGCTAACCATCGATTCCCATCAACATTATTGGGAGCTTGGACGCTTCGATTATTCGTGGCTGGAAGCGGAGCCACTGGAGGCGATAAGGCGTTCGTTCTTGCCAGCGGATTTGAAAACGAACATCGATGGTGTCGGCGTCGACAAGACAATCTTCGTGCAAACTCAACACAACGTCGAAGAGAATCGGTGGGTGTTAGGATTGGCGGAAGAGAATGACTTTATTGCGGGCGTCGTCGGTTGGGTTGACCTCGCCAGCGAAGCCTGCGAGGACCAGCTGCTGGAGTTTAAGGATCATCCGAAGTTCGTTGGAATTCGTCACGTGACACAAGACGAACCCGCTGACGATTTTATCATCGGCGGAGACGTGATGCGGGGCTTGAAGGTACTGGAGAAGCACTCGGTGCCATTCGACTTACTGTTCTACGTCAAGCACCTCAAGCACGCGGTGACTCTGGCTAAAGCGCTTCCCGATCTTCCCCTGGTTATCGATCACTTATCCAAGCCGGAAATCAAAGACCGGCGAACGGATAATTGGATCGACAATCTTACCGCAGCCGCAAAATATCCCAATATCTACTGCAAGCTTTCCGGGATGATTACCGAGGCCGATTGGAAGAATTGGAACGCCGACGATCTAAAGCCGTACGTTCACGCGGCGCTCGACGCCTTTGGCCCCGAGCGGCTCATGTTTGGTTCCGACTGGCCCGTTTGCGAATTGGCTGGTAGCTATGAACAAGTCTTTAACGCGTTGAACGAAGCGCTGGGACCGATTAGCGCTGCCGAACGCGATTTGATATTCGGCGACGTCGCCTGCAAATTCTACGGGCTCCGCGTCTAGCTGAGCTACCGGGCAATTACCTACCGCGCAATTACCTACCGCGCAGACAACTACCGCGCAGACAACTACCGCGCAGACAACTACCGCGCAGACAACTACCGCGCAGACAACTACCGCGCTGTCCATCCACCGTCGACGGTAAGCAAACTGCCAGTCGTATAACTGGAAGCGTCGCTAGACAAGTAGATCGCAGCGCCCTGGATTTCTTCCATATTGCCCCAGCGTTCGAGGGCTACGGCGCCGACGATAAATTTCTTGGTTTGTTCGTCGTTGGCGATGGGAATGTTCATCGGAGTTAAGAATGGACCCGGGCAGATAGCGTTGCAGGTGACTCCGAATGGGGCGAGTTCGAGGCCGAGTGCTCGAGTCATCTGAACGACAGCACCTTTGCTGGTCGCGTAGGGAGTTCGATTCGAAAGTCCAACAACTCCCAGG
>JBLHLE010001096.1:0-3126 GCA_047620805.1 Pirellulaceae bacterium | reverse complement strand
GCGGCCAAAGAGATCGTCAGCTGGGTTGTGTGACCGGGATGTCGCGCTAGTGAATTAATGGTTGGGGACATGAGTTGCCGTGAGTGAAAGTACGACTGCTGGTTAGGGTCGTTATTATTCAGTAATTCCCAATTAGTCGCAACAGAGTTAGTTTCTTTGAATTGGCGGCAATGGGCGTTGATTTGCATCGGAAGGCGGTAATAACAAAAAAGGCCAACCGAATTGTTCGGCTGGCCTTTTGTGGTGTTTTGTTTGGTTTAGCGGGAACTAGCTGGCAGCGGCTTCAATGCCTGCGGCTTCGGCCAATTCGTTGGCCTTGTCAGTGCTTTCCCAGGTGAACTCGTCGCCGCTGCGACCGAAGTGGCCACCGGCGGCAGTTTTGCGGAAGATTGGACGACGAAGGTCGAGGTATTCGATGATACCGCCGGGCGAGAGCGGGAAAATGTCGCGTACGATTTGGCAAATGCGATCGTCGTCGATCGCGCCCGTTCCTTCAGTGTCAACGTAAATACTGACTGGTTCGGTGACGCCGATGGCATATGCAAGTTGAACTTCGCAGCGTTCGGCCAATCCGGACGCGACGATGTTCTTGGCAACGTGTCGAGCCATGTAAGCAGCGCTGCGGTCGACCTTGGTCGCATCTTTTCCACTGAAGGCACCGCCACCGTGACGTCCCCAACCGCCGTAGGTGTCGACGATGATTTTGCGGCCGGTCAGACCGCAATCACCGTGTGGGCCACCGGTGACGAATCGTCCCGTGGGGTTAATGTGGTATGTGACGTCGCTGGTATCCAGTTCCTCGGGCAGACAGGGCTTGATGATTTTTTCGATAACGAATTCGCGAATCGTCTCGTTGTCGACATCGGGGCTGTGCTGAGTCGAGATGACAACCGTGTCGATACGTACGGGCTTGTCGCCGTCGTATTCTACCGTGACTTGGCTCTTGCTATCGGGGCGCAGCCAGTTGACTTCATTGGAGAATCGCGCTGCGGTGAGACGTTCCAGAATGCGATGCGAAAGTGCGATTGGCATCGGCATCAATTCGGGGGTGTCCTTGCAGGCGTAGCCGAACATCAGACCTTGGTCACCGGCACCGATTTCCTTGCCAGCCGCCGTGTCTTCGTTAACGCCTTGAGCGATGTCCGGACTTTGCTTATCAATCATTACGCTGACGGCACAGGTATCGGCACAAATTCCCATCTCGTCGTCGGTGTAGCCAACTTCGCGGATGACGTTGCGGATAACCGTAGGGTAGTCGATGACTGCCTTGGTGGTGATTTCGCCGGCAACAGTTGCAATGCCAGTGGTGACCATCGTTTCGCAAGCGACTCGGCTGTAGGGATCTTGAGCCAGCAGGGCGTCGAGAATGCCGTCCGAGATCTGGTCGGCTAGTTTATCGGGGTGTCCCATGCTAACGGATTCGCTAGTAAATAAGTACTTTCCAGATGCCACGAAATGACTCCTCAAATCAGTCTAAGGTGTAACTACCAACAGGTCTTGTTAAATCCACTGAAGGTAGAAGATGACGGCGAGATAACCAGAACGGATTATATGCATATTAGGGGCGTGTCGACAACCTACGGTGCAGCGTCTTTGCCCGTCCGATTGGGGGAGTCGGAAGAACCTTTCGACTCGCCGGATGGGCCAGGTTGAGGTTTATCGATTCGTTGCTCGCGTTTCAATTCATCTGAAACGGCGTTCTTTGTTAGTTCTGCGGCTTTGTCTGCTGCCCAATTCAGTTTCGTCGATACCAATTCGGCGTCGTTATCCGGCTGTCGTTCGGCCAATTGTTCCAGCAAGTGGAGTGTTTGCTGGGTGGCTCCTTGTTGCGTCTGGACGAGCGATTGGGCACGTTTTCCGATCTGTTGGGCGAAGGTTTCATCTTGCAAGCACTTCAACACGAATTCCGTCAATTCCCGTCCATCGGCGACCACTTGAGCAGCATTTCCGTCTAACAGCAGCGTGACGACGTCCCGGAAATTAGCGGTTTTCGGGCCAAAGCACGTTGCGACCCCGTAAGCTGCGGGTTCGATCATGTTCTGGCCGCCTCGCGTGCCCATGCTGCCGCCAACAAATCCGATTTGCGCAGTTCCCCACCAGGCTCCCAGTTCGCCAACGACGTCGACCAACAAGACCTCCCACTGCCCTGCCCTTTCAGCGGCGAGGCCTAGATCGCTGCGGCGAATCCAGTTAACAGGAGAATCGTCAAGAAGTTTTGCGACTTCGTCGAATCGATCCGGGTGGCGAGGGACAATAATTAGTCGCAAATTGGACTCGGGAGAGGACGTCCGCGCTTCATAAAAAGATTCGAGTGCCAGTTGTTCTTCGGGAGCTTGCGTGCTTCCAACGAGAAAAACTCTATCGCTAGCAGTGACGCCTGCTTCGAGTGCAAGGCTGCGAGTCCGCGGGTTGTTCCGGTCGAGTTCCGCACCATCGAACTTGATGGAGCCCGTAACCTCGACGGTTCCGCCGTCGGCGCCAATTGCGAGGAAGCGATGCTTGTATTCATCGTTTTGAACCGCAATGAGATCAATCCGACTCAGTAAACTGCGAACGAAACCGCCGAGTCGTCCGTAGCCCCGAGCACTATTTTCGCTCAGTCGACCATTCACCACTGCGATCTTGGCCCCCGATTTTTGCGCGTACCTAATGAGGTTGGGCCAGAGTTCGAGTTCAGCCAGCACCAGCATGTCGGGGCGGATTCGCGAGAGTGCCCGCTTGACTGACCAGGTGAAATCTAGCGGGCAATAAAAGACCATCCGCGGGGAGTATTTCTGTTGCGCCAACTCAAAGCCGGTCTGCGTAGTGGTCGAAATGACACATTCCCAATCGGGATGTTCGCGCTCGATCGCCTGCAGTATCGGTTTCAGTAAATTAACTTCACCAACACTGACTGCGTGCAACCAGACACAGAATCTCTCATCAAAACGGATCGGCGTTTGACCGAAAAGTTTTGCACGGAGGCCTTGGCGGTACTTTCCTTTGCGAATGGCGCTATAGAGCAGCCACGGAGAAAGTACCGTGACGAGTGCCAAGTAAATCAAATTGAGTAGGTATGGCACCAGGGTTTCCTTTCCCCAGGGGAGTCACGAAGCGGGCCAAGTCGATCCACTCGTTAGGCGACTC
>JBLHLE010001095.1:0-3127 GCA_047620805.1 Pirellulaceae bacterium | reverse complement strand
TTGCACTGACAGTCCGCTCTTCGGAATGGACAACGTCGTCTGCACTCCGCACCTTGGAGCCAGCACGGAAGAAGCTCAAACCCAAGTTGCTATCGAAGCCTGCCAACTGATCATAAACTTCTTGACGACCGGCGAGATTCGCAACGCGATAAACACCGCCGCAGTCGATCCGCAAACGCTAGATTCTCTTCGCGGCTCGCTGGAAGTCGCCTATCGCCTCGGTATCTTTCTTTCCCAATGGAACGAGGGCAGCGCCAATTCCTGCTCAGTAACCTACCGTGGCGACATTCGCGGTAAAGACACAAGTTTGCTGACTTCGGCATTCTGTGCCGGTCTACTGAAGCGAGCCATCGAAGGGGTCAGCATCATCAACGCAGCCATTTTGCTGAAGGAACGCGGAGTTCAACTGTCGACGCAACTGCAAAGTGACACGGGCATGTTCGCCTCCTCGATCACTGCCACAGTGGTGTCCAATGGAAAAGAATTCGTTGCTGGCGGAACTCTGTTTGGCAACGAAATGCCGCGACTCATCCGCTTGGGCGAATTCCTGCTGGAAGCGTACCTCGATGGTATCCTCTTGATCTTCACTCACAACGACGTTCCCGGCATCATCGGAGCAGTCGGTACAATCTTCGGAAACCATCGGGTGAACATCGGACAAATGTCGGTCGGTCGGTCGAGTAAGAAAAACGGTTCGGCACTCGGCGTACTCAACCTGGACAGCCGCCCCTCGCAGGCCGCAATCGATGAAGTCCTCGTTCATCCCGATATCCATAGCGTTCACGTTATCGAGCTGCCAGCGGCCGGTGAACGTCCACCTTGGCTCGCCTAAACGGGCAACTCAAGACGCCCCACTTCAACAATCATCACTCAACAATCGTCACTCTTCATTTCCTAAAAGCTTTTAAACCAGCCAGCGGCTGGGCAAGGAAAAGAGGAGCATACAATGGTGGGTTGTAATTATTGACTTCTCGGGTGGGGAGAACTGAAACGTGGTTCTACTTGAGGTTTCCTCGATATGCCCATAGCCCTAGCGCCGGGTTGCCAATATAAAAGACGCGTTCGCCATCTCCCATTGTGTTCCAACCTTCTTTCATCGTCGCGGGATCGTAACGCTTGCTCAACTCAGCTAAGTCCGCGTACTGATAACCGACGCCTTCTATTTCTTCTCGCGAAAGATGTCCTGGGCAATAGGTAACACTAAACCGCTCTTCGGACGAACCGTGGATAAGATGTGCGGCGGCAGAAAGGTTGTTTTGCAGATCTTCGTTATCGTTCATCATCTGCATCACTTGCGGAGTAGTGCGATAGCCGTATTTGCGAATCAAACGATCGATTTCTTCATCTTCGCCAAATGTCTTTACTCCGGGTGCGAGCACAATGAGCTCGCCTTCGTCGGCGATCGCCATGCGAGTGCGATAGATGGATTTATTACCCAACCAAGTGCTGTGAAACTCTTCGTCGTCGAGGTAAACGACGACCTTATCGAGTGGCACGTCAAGGACTTCAAAGTTAACTAAAATCGACAATTCGCAGGCTTTATAAAAGCAGTCGTGGTCATCGCCAATGAAGAGGCCCCGCGTCACCAACTCGCCCTCGTCGTTTGCGGCGACGACAGTCAAGACGTAGAGCAGCGGAAGATGCTGACAGAAATTGTCTTGCGCGTAGTTGAGGATTTTTCTGAGAGGTGTATCGGCGCGACCCATCATCCGTTCCATCCCGTAGGCGGCACCAATGAAGTGACTTTCATTAATCCCTTTTACGCCGCCCGTCCCGATAAACACGTTCTTGTTGTAATTTGCCATACCGATGACTTCGTGGGGCACAACCTGCCCGATGGATAGAATAAGATCGTGATTGCCTTCCCACACCAATTTGTTCAACTGGGCTGGCCACGACTTCTCGTAAATGCCTTCCGTTACTTCACTAACAAACTCTGCCGGAACCTCCCCGATCGTAACGACATCGGAACGCCATTTGTGCTCGCGGAATTTTGCTTTGGGGACGTTGGGAAACATTTTGTCGAGTTGCCATGCTGGCATTGGAACATGCGTTCCCAGTGCCGGCATTATATCGACAAGTTTTTCGTCGTAGAAATCGTTGACCATGCATGTCAACTTGCCCGCCCGGCTGTTGTATCGAGTAAAGTCTGGAGGCAACGCGATTACCCGTTCCTGCGGCCCCAGTTGCCGCAGAACTTCGAACAACGCCTCTTCCATCTCTCGGTCGGAAATCTCTGTCGTGGGAGATCCTTGCGCGTAATACAACGCCATTACAATCTTCCTTTGGGACAAGTTCACAAATAGCGAATTGAGCTCGAAACAAGCCAATAGGATAATCAATTCCACGCGATCCGGTTAGTGGTTAGCCACTTGGTCGAATCCCTTTTGAATACCACAATCACTACATTCAGACCTGCCCCAGAAGAACGGGGAGTCGAATGGCATGATCCTAGCGACGGTAGCAGCGCTGCAGCATGCTTTTGAAACGGATCTGTCGATTGGCCATCCCAATCGAATCGACTCTGATTGGCGCTCTGATTAACATAGATTGGTGATCCTACTTTCGCTTCTTGATCGCGCAAAGTGGTCGCGTCTCACAGTTTCTCAAAGCTCGATTTTCAAAGCGAAGCTCGGCTCTGAAAGCTGTTCTTGATTCCTACGAGTCCTATTAAATACGCGGTGTTCGATGCGAGCAATTATTCTCGCAGCCTTGTTGGCTTCAATTGCAATAATGGAATCTTCCGCGGACGGGCCAGTGGAAAATGC
Organism: Pirellulaceae bacterium; assembly: GCA_047620805.1. GTDB lineage: Bacteria > Planctomycetota > Planctomycetia > Pirellulales > Pirellulaceae > JBLHLE01. The sequence goes on along the minus strand of JBLHLE010001095.1, from coordinate 359 downwards.
CGCTGCACATCTATTTCTTGTTGTTGCGTCAATTTTTCTTCTCTTCGCGACCGCTCACCTCGCTGCGCATATCACGGCAGCTGCGATCCGCAATTCCGCCGAAAACCATACGCTCTGGCTGCGACTGTTTACAGTTTTTCAACATGCCTTCACTACCGCATGGCTGATCACCATTGCGTTAGTGTTTTTCGTGGCGGATTGGATTCCACTGGTCCGATTCAATTGGGGGTGGCACGACTGGTTATTGGTCGACGAATTGATTCTCCTATTGCCCGTTGTCATCCCTCTGATTGGTTCGTGGTTTGCTCGATATGAAGTTGAGTACGCACTGGAGGTGGTAGTCTTTACAAACGCAGGAA
>JBLHLE010001094.1:0-3128 GCA_047620805.1 Pirellulaceae bacterium | reverse complement strand
GCCCGCCGCCGTAGCTGCCCCGCCAGTCGCTGTCGCCGACGTGGCAGATGTCGAGGTGGCAGATGTCGAGGTGGCAGATGTCGACAATCCGGACGTTCACATCATAGGCAGCCGCAGGAATGCGCGTTGGTGGGGCGAATATGTTCAGCAGAGGTCGGAGCCCAATTCACAAATCGTGGAAGTGACGCTCGAAGATCTGCTTGTGCGAACGTTGGCCCATTCGTCTCAGGTAAAAGTATTTAGCGATCTGCCATTGATACGCCAGACGGCTATTGCCGAAGCGGAAGCAACGTTTGATTGGAGCGTGTTTGCCGAAACGAAGTGGAGAGAGTTGAGTGAGCCGGTTGGCAACACATTGACGACTGGAGGTCCGAGTCGATTTCGCGATGACCAGTGGACGTACGATTGGGGAATGCGTCGTCGTACTACGCTCGGAACAACGCTGGAAGCGAAGCAGTCGTTCGGCTACCAGAACAACAACTCAATCTATTTTCAGCCCAAAAGTCAGGGTAACACGCGAATTACACTTGGGTTTACTCAGCCATTGATGCGAGGTGGTGGGCGCGTCTACAACACAAGTTTAATCGTTCTAGCTGATATCGATGCCGAAGTTGCAGAGGACGAGTTTCATCGCCAATTGCAATCGCATCTGTTGGAAGTCACTCGATCCTATTGGGCTTTGTATCTGGAGCGTGGTTCACTCGCGCAGCGGTATCGGCTTCAACAGCGCGGCTTAGTTGTGCTACAAGATCTCGAAAGTCGCAAGTCGTTAGATGCCAGGGGTAGCCAAATCGCTCGCGCCCGATCCGCATTTCTCGCTCGCGAGTCCGACTTGGCACGCGCAGTTGCAGCGGTAAAAAATGCTCAGGATCGAGTTATCGCTTTGGTGAACGACCCCCACCTGGCCAATACTCCGAACCTCGAATTATTGCCGATGGACACACCAATGCGACATCGGGTGCCCGCTCACGCCGACCTCGCTTTGACCGACGCGCTGCAATATCGACCGGAAGTGAATCAGGCACTAAAGCAAATTAAGGCGGCGTCGGTTCGGATGGACATGTCCAAGCACGAGCTGTTACCTGTATTGAATTTCATTGCCGAAACCTACGTAACCGGCTTGCGTGGCAACAACGATATCGGCACGGCATTCTCAGATCAGTTTAACAACGGAGAGCCGAGTTATTCAGTTGGCTTGCAATACGAGTTGCCATTGTACAATCGGGCGGCGAAAGCACGCATGAAGCGCCGGCAACTCGAGATGCGACAGCTACAGAATCAATTCCAATCGACCGTCGCGACCCTGACGATGGAAGTGAAGGTCGCCGCTCGTGAAGTCGAAACGTCTTTCACTGAGTTGACGACAAAATACTCGTCGATGGAAGCAGCCCAACTGCAACTCGAATCGCTCACGAAACGCTGGAAACTCTTGCCGGGAGAATCGCAATCGGCCAGCCTTTATCTTGAGGACGTATTGGCAGCACAAGAACGATTGACGAATTCCGAGTACGAATTATTGAAGTCGGAAATGTCCTACAACCTCTCACTGATGAACTTGAAGCGAGCTCGAGGGACGTTATTGCAAGAGGAGTCGATCGACATCAGTACCGAGTACGCGGGTTGCTTGCCGCAGCGAAGGTTGAGCAAAGGCGGTACTGCCGGGTTGGAGTCGGTACCGGACTATAGCGGTCCCGTGCACGATGACAGATCAAACGAGATTCCTCGGCAGTATGTCCCAGGAGAGTTAGTTCCACTTCCCGGCGACCTCCTCAAGGACGCGGCAGAGGACGACACCTCTCCAGTTTCTCCAAACGGCGAGGCGTCAGCCGAGACAATTCCGGAGCCACCGCGAATTCCATCTTCGCGAATTGGCAACGGCCTGTTCGATGGCGAGTAGCTTGATTAGGCACGGCCATTGAAACACACATCTGAACAAGAAAAACATAATTGAATTTGATGCGAGTAAAGCTATCTTGAGGTCAATGAAAATGACAAAGCGTTCGAGAGGAAATTGGCGGAAGCTGACTTTCGCAGCTGCGACTCTGATTGGCGGATTGTTGTCCAACCAGCTGTTGGCGGAATCCATCGAGGGGTATTCCGAGCCGTGGCAGGTCATCGAAGTTGCTGCCGCGGAAGCGGGCGTCGTTCAAAATGTGTTCGTCGAAGAGGGCGAGGTTGTCGTCAAAGGGCAAACACTGGCCACGCTCGACCAAGGTGTGCTACAGGCGGCTCGCGAAGTTGCTGCAGTCCAGGCCGAGTCCACTGAAAAACTTGATATCGCCATCGCGGAACTCGGTCTACGCGAGCATCGCTTGGCTCAGTTGAGTCAATTGGAACGCGAGGGGCACGCCAGCCCGGAAGAGATTCAATCGGCGAGAACGGAAGTCACGATTGCGCGAGCTCGAGTGGCAATGGCCAAAAATCAACTGCGTTTGGCGCGACTTGAAATCAAACGAATCGACGCTCAACTACTGCGACGAGTGATTCCGTGTCCCATCGACGGTATCGTCGTTAAATTGACCAAAAGCATTGGCGAGTTTGTTGCCGCGAACGATTCAAAGGTAGCTAAAGTCGTACAGGTTTCCGCATTGAGAGTGCGTTTGTACGTGCCGACCACACAAGCTGCCATGCTGGAAAATGGTCAGTCTGTACCCGTCACCTTTCCAACTCAGTTAGAGCCCGTACGAGGCCGTATCGTTTTCGTGTCTCCAATAACTGATTCGGAGTCAGATACCGTCCGCGTCGAGTTGCGAGTCGAGAATGAGACGAATCTGTATCGCAGCGGCGTGCGTTGCGAAGTAGACGTGCCCGCTGTGGTTATTCGAGAATCTTAGTCTCAGAGAAATCGAGCCGAGTCTGTTTCATGTCCCAGAATTTCATGTCCCAGAATTTCATGTTTCAGAATTTCATGTTTCAGAATTTCATGTCCCAGAATTTGAGGTCTCAGAATTTGATGTCCCCAAAATTGCCCACACACGTTAACGGCACGGAACTCCAATACGCGGAGCAATGGAAAGAAAGTAGCAAGTACTTTATTCACCGTTCGGGCGACGAAGTTCGAATTGGTTTTTCCGTTGGCTTGGACGATGAGAATGTGATGCCCATACATTCGCAGGTTTCGATGTCGG
>JBLHLE010001093.1:0-3129 GCA_047620805.1 Pirellulaceae bacterium | reverse complement strand
AGATCGCTGGCGACGAGATTAGTCCCAACAACCCGGAGAGCGTAATTGCCGTCGGCTTTTTGCGAATGGGTCCGTGGGAGCATACTGCGATGAGTGTTGCCGCGGTCACTCGACAGCAATACCTCGACGACGTTACCAACAGTGTGGGAGTTACTTTCTTAGCGCATGAATTGCGATGTGCCAGTTGTCATGATCACAAGTTTGATCCGATCCCAACGCGAGATTATTACAGCATGCAGGCGATCTTTGCGCCGGTTCAATTTGCAGACATGCCGTTGCCCTATCAGCCATACGAGAACATCGAAAGTTTTGCAGAAGACGAAACCAGGATCAAGCGTCTACAAAAAGCGGGTGGCGTGAAGAGTTTGACGACGATTGCAAAATCGGAATGGCCGGTTATCGAGTGGGACGCCGATTCCGAGAAGAAAGGTCATGCTAAGGTAAACAACAAGCGGCGACAGATTCTGCAACGCGAACTCAAACGCTTCCGTCCTTTGGCCTTCAGCTTGTATTCTGGTCCGGAACGACCTTTTTCTTCTAACCGACCGATCGTGGCACCAGGGAAACGCGATGGCAACGCGCGGCCGGTGCATATCTTGACCGGCGGATCTATCGAAACTCCTGGTGAAGAGGTTTCCGCCAACGTGTTGAGCGTCGTAAGTCGCTCCGCGGCTGTTGGTCAGGCTCCGGCATTCTCAGATGGTTTTCCTCAAGTTACGGTGGGTCGTCGCGCGGCACTGGCAAAATGGCTCGGCGACCCAAAAAATCCACTTCCCGCTCGAGTGATTGCGAATCGAGTTTGGCAATATCACTTCGGTCGTGGCTTGGCGGCGAATCCGAATAACTTCGGTGCGACTGGGAAGAAACCGACTCATCCAGAACTGTTGGATTTTCTGGCGACGTATTTAGTCGAAAATGGTTGGTCTCTGAAGAAGCTGCACCGGTTGATTGTTAGTTCGGAAGCTTGGCGACGATCCGCTGGCCCCGTGGGGAAGTCGATGCTGGACAAAGACCCGGGCAACGAGTTGTATGCGCGGTTTACTCCGCGACGACTGACGGCTGAGGAGTTGCGGGACGCGATGCTCACTGTTTCCGGTGAACTCAATCGCAAGATGGGAGGGATTCCCGCGCGGCCTGAAATTAACATGGAAGTTGCCATGCAGCCGAGGCACATCATGGGTTCCGTCGCGCCTGCGTATCAGCCCGATCCCACACCTGAACGGCGAAATCGCAGGACCATCTACGCCGAACGGATCCGTACTATGCGCGATCCTCTGCTCGAGGTTTTCAACCAACCGGGGCTCGACACGTCTTGCGAACGTCGCGATACTTCGACAATAACTCCTCAGGCATTTACGCTGCTCAACAGTCGCAATAGCCACGACCGATCTCTTGCACTGGCACATCGAATCGCCAAGTCAGCCGATTCGTCGGACGAGCGAATTCAAGTTGCCTTTCGGTTGGCACTGGGGCGAGCGCCGAACGCGGGTGAATTGGCGAGTTGTAAAAAACACTACAGCGCGATGTTGAATGATGCCAAGCAGGCGGAGCCAGCCGTCGTGGAATATCCGAAAAAAGTCGTTCGCCAGATGGTCGAAGAGATGACGGGACTGACTTTTTATTGGGTCGAAGACCTGGATGTCTATCGAGATAACTATCAGGCTGATTTGCAGCCTTGGGATGTTGTTGCGGAGACGCGCGCCTTGGCCAACATCTGTCTGGTGTTGTTTAATTCAAACGAGTTCATTTACGTTTATTGAGAGATTCGGTGATGTTGCCGTCCCAGTTTGACCGTCGTGATTTCCTGTATGGTTTGGGCGCCAGCCTGGGCGGTGTCGCCCTGACGGACTTAATGGCACAGGAATCGAGCCCGCCGGGACCATTGGCTGTCAAAGAGCCGCACCTTCCGGCGAAGGCCAAGTCCGTCATCATGTTATATATGGCGGGTGGACCAAGCCATATCGATACGTTTGACCCCAAGCCAGCTCTCGATAAATTGGATAGGAAGAAGTTTGTCCGCAACGACAAGTTTGCTTCTGCGATGGCATCGGGGGAACGCTATTTCGTTAAGAGTCCATTCAAGTTTCGCCGCGCGGGGAAATCCGGAATCGAAATGTGCGAGCACTTCGAGCGATTGGCTGGCGTGGCCGACGACTTGTGTGTCTATCGCGGTTGCCAGGCGGAGTCGATCAATCATCCGACTGCCAATTACCACATGAATACGGGGAATCGTTTCGGCGGTGATCCGGGCATTGGAGCGTGGGTGACGTACGGTCTGGGTTCGGTCAATCAGGATTTACCAGGTTTTATCGTGCTGCCGGAAGTTGCCTATCCGCAAGGTGGCGCGGCGAATTGGTCGAATGGCTTTCTACCACCCTATTTTCAGGGGACGACATTGCGCGGAAAGGGTGCTCCCGTCCTCGACCTCTTTCCGCCTCCAGGTGTAAGCCGTAAGCAGCAACGCAGCACTCTTGATCTGCTCGCGGAACTCAATCAGAAACACGCGGAGAATCACCCCGGTCACGCGGAACTCGAAGCGCGTATGCAGAATTATGAAATGACGTTTCGAATGCAGACCAAAGTTCCCGACTTGTTAGACATCAGTAACGAGACGGAACAAACTCGACGAATGTACGGCTTGAACGATCCCGCATCCGAGGACTTTGGTCGTCGCTGTCTCTTGGCTCGGCGACTCGTCGAAAAGGGCGTTCGGTTTGTGCAAGTTTATACGGCTGGCTGGGATTCCCACGACTATATCGAACGAGCTCACGCAGAACGCATCAAGTCGATCGATGCACCGTTTGCAGCCTTGATTAAGGACCTGAAGCAGCGCGGTATGTTGGACGAAACGCTAGTCGTTTGGACGGGTGAGTTCGGTCGCAGTCCCGACAACGGTAAACGAGGCGGAGGGCAAAGAGCTGGTCGCGATCACAATGCGAAAGGAATGGGGATGGTCTTCGCGGGCGGAGGCGTCAACGCAGGAAGTGTCGTTGGCGGCACGGATGAGATTGGCGAGAAGGCGGTCGAAGTAGTCAATCCAATTCGCAATGTTCATGTAACCATGTTGCGACTTCTGGGCCTTGACGACAATAAATTGACCTACTTCCACGGCGGCCGCTTTAAACAGCT
>JBLHLE010001092.1:0-3130 GCA_047620805.1 Pirellulaceae bacterium | reverse complement strand
TCCAAATTCGCCAGTCACGACCAGCAATACCTTCTTGTCCAGACCGCGATTGTAAATGTCTTCGATCAACGCGGTGATCGTGCGGTCGTAAATCGGAAGTCGCATTCGTGCGTCGTCGTAAAGATGGCAGTTCACGGCATGGCTGTCCCAGTTGTAGGTTCCATACTTTGGCATCGGAATTCCGGAGACGTATGGGTTTTCCATCACGACGGTGACCCAGTTGACACCGGCTTCGACGAGCCGTCGCGCCATCAACGCTCGTTGCCCCCATTCGTGTCGGCCATATCGATCGCGAAGTTCCGGCGACTCGCTGGATAAATCAAACGCCTTCCGCGCTGCCGGCGACGTAATCATGGAAAGTGCACGTTGATTGTAAATGTCCGACGCCCCCATCAGGTCGTTGGAGTCTACGTCGCGACGCAATTTATCGAGTCCGCTGAGCAGCTGCATGCGATCGCCAAGGCGACTTTCGTCGAGCCCACCTGCGAGCGATAAATTTCTGACTTTGAAATTGTCTTCATTTGGGTCTGCCGAAACGCTAAATGGATGCGTATCGGATCCGAGGTATGCCGAGCCGAATGCAAAGGTGTCGACGCTGTTCACGCGGCCATTACCCGTCACTACGTAATTGCTCAAGCCGTTTGAGTTTGAGCGGCCTTGCAGAACTTTGGAAGCAATTGAGCCGACCATGGGCGCGTCGTTAACCGTACCTGTTGGCGTGGCCGGTTTTCGTCCGGTAAGAAATCGTTTGTGGCCGCCGCCGTGATCCGCGAAGCCGTGGGCAACCGAGCGAACCAAGTTGTATTTATCTGCGATCCTCGCATGCATTGGCAACAGTTCGCAAACATCGATGCCAGCAACATTGGAGCTGATCGGCCGAAAGTCGCCGCGATAATCCGACGGCGCGTCTGGCTTCATGTCATAGGTTTCCATATGCGGCGGACCGCCAGGTAACCAGACGAAGATGATCGAGGTATCGGAATCAGCCGAAGAAGAGTCCGCATCGCCGCGGAGCTTTAAGAAATCGGCTAATCCCAGGCCCCCCAAAGCGAGAGATCCCGCTTGTAACACGTTTCGACGGGAAATAGGACCCGGACAACGAATTGGATTTTGACTCATACTAGGCAACCTCGGGCGAAACTGTCTTTGCCAGTATTGTCGGGTAAACTAACACCGCAGTCAATTCTGAACCACGCACAATTGATCCACCCCAAAAGCTTGTGCGATAAACTAATTCGATTGTTCTACCGCAAAACCGAAATGGTTTGTCTGACCCCGATCTTTCAATTGTCGTCAAAAATGAAATGGGTAAGGAGCGGGCGGGGCAAAATCAACAGTCTCCGGCCCTGAATTGGTAAACAGACTCAGACGGGCTACAATAGACACTTTCTTGTTAGTGCTTGGCTTCACTACTCGTGTCCTGTGTGCTAATTCCCGTATCTGTTCCTATTCTTGTTTGCGGATGAACGAAAAATCAGACGTCCTACGTTCCAGTTCCGCACTTCAGAGTGAATTCCGGACACTCCACCCCAGCGGGAAGGTGTAGTCACCGCATGGACCTTCCAAACGAAAATCAATTGAACGATCCTGCCATTCGGCTGTCCTTGCAAGCGGCGCAGCGCATCGATGCGGTATGCCTACGGTTTGAAACCGCTTGGCGTGAATCGCGACCAGTTTCTGAAAGATCCGCGGAACGACCAACAATCGCATCTGTTGCTCAGCAACGTCCCCAATTGCAAGAATACCTGAACGATGTCGCCGAGCCGGAAAGAACGAGCTTACTCAGGGAACTGTTGCTGTTGGAATTGGAATATAGAACGACTCTGCACCAAGAATGTCCGACGGAAGAAGACTACTACAGCGAGTTTCCAGGTCATGTCGAACTGATCTCCAACACGTTCCGCCAATGGAAAGATTGTGAAGAGACATCCCTCAGCGATTCGAACGGACAAACCACAACGTCTCGGGGACTGAGCGTCGCAGGCTACGAGATCATTGGGGAACTCGGCCGGGGCGGAATGGGAGTAGTCTACAAGGCGAGAGACTTACGACTCAAGCGAACAGTCGCACTGAAGATGATTCTGGCGGGCCATCACGCCGGCTCCGATGAGCTCGGCCGGTTTCGCATGGAGGCCGAGGCTGCTGCTCGACTACAGCATCCCAATATCGTCCAGATCTTTGACATCGGCGAGCCGGACGGGAAACCCTATTTGACGTTCGAGTTGATCGAAGGTGTGACGCTCGCCGAATTCACACGTCGCGAACCACAACCGCCTAGATTGGCGGCAGAATTAGTGGAAGCACTCGCCCACGCCATCCAGTACGCACATCTCTCTCGAAACTGGACTCACTATCTCGGTTCTGCAGCACGGAGAAGCTGTCCACTGGGCGAAGTTCAATCCTAGCTGCGATCGCGTCTTGACCGCCAGTGGCTACCTTACAAATGAACTACGGATCTGGGATGCCACAGATGTTAAGTTGATCGGAAATTGCCAGGGACACACGAATGATATCCTGGATTTGGCGTTCAACTCCGATGGAAGCCAGATGGCTACAGCCTCGAGGGACCAGACCATTAGACTTTGGGACGTTGGCACTGGCGAGCAGCTTGTCGTCATGGATAAACATCGTGACGCGGTGAATTCCATTGCGTTCAGTTCCGACGACGCAACATTGTTATCGTGCTCGCAGGACCAGACCATTCGAATGTGGGATAGCGCGGATGGAACGCCGTTGGCTGTCCTTAATGGCCATGCCAGCGAAGTATTGGATGCCGTGTACTCGTCGGACGATACAATAACGTCCATTTCCAGAGACGGTAAGGTCCGATGGTGGCACACCGACATCGCTCAGCGAAATGGGATATTGCGAGGCCATTCCAGTTTTGTCTATGGCGTCGCCTTTCACCCCCGATGGTGAGCGTGTCGCCGCGGCGTCTTGGGACGGCACGGTCCGCATCTGGAATGCAACCACCGAACAACAACTTTCACTTCTTAAGTATCCGAATCGAGACGGTAAGACAACACCGGTCACTTCAGTCAGTTTTCACCCTGCAGGGAAACTGCTGGCGTCGATCGGCCGCGATGACTCGGTGCGCGTGTGGGATATCGACCAGGGCATCGAAATCCAA
>JBLHLE010001091.1:0-3131 GCA_047620805.1 Pirellulaceae bacterium | reverse complement strand
TGGTTGCTTGGGCGGTCATCCTCAGGCGAAGACGCCAAATATCGATCGACTGGCGGCGAGTGGCGTGTTGTTTTCAAATGCCCACTGTACCGCACCGGCTTGCAATCCGTCGCGGACGGCAATCATGACCGGAATTTCGCCACACAAATCCGGGCTGTACGACAATCGGCAGAAGATGCGCGAGTTGTTGCCAAAAGCAGAGTTGTTACCAAAACACTTTTCGCGACACGGTTATTGGTCGGCGGGATCGGGAAAGCTATTGCACTACTTTATCGACGCCCAAAGTTGGGACGAGTATTTCCCTGCCAAGGAAACGGAGAACCCATTTCCGCGGACTTTGTATCCAGAAAAACGACCCGTCAGTTTGCCGCGAGGCGGCCCGTGGCAGTACGGCGAAACAGACTGGGCGGCGCTCGACGCAACGGACGAAGAGTACGGCGGCGATTGGTTAGTATCGAAATGGATTGGTGAACAGCTCGGCAAGGAACACGACGCTCCGTTCTTTCTCGCTTGCGGAATCTACCGTCCCCACGAACCGTGGTTCGTTCCCAGAAAATACTACGACATGTTCCCTTTGAAGGACATTCAACTGCCGCCCGGGTACAAGGAAGACGACCTGGCAGATCTTCCCCCAGGAGGAAAACGTCGGGGACCCAATCGCTACTTCGCACACATCCAAAAACACGACCAATGGAAAAATGGAATTCAGGGATACTTGGCTTCCATTGCATTTGCGGACACGATGATCGGTCGAGTGCTCGATGAGCTAGAGAATGGTCCTAACAAGGATAACACGATCGTCGTGCTTTGGAGCGACCATGGATGGCATCTGGGCGAAAAGCAACATTGGCAGAAGTTCACGGGCTGGCGAGTCTGCACTCGCGTTCCCCTCATCGTGCGAGTTCCAAAAGGGACACCGGGATTGGCCAGTGGAACGAAAGCGGGTTCGACGTGTGCCAAGCCAGTCAACTTGTTGAGCTTGTATCCAACCCTGACGAAGTTGGCAGGCATTCCCGCCAAGGAAGATAACGACGGTCCAGATTTGCTGCCATTATTGAAGAATCCCAAAGCCGACTGGCCCTACCATTCCATTACATTCCTTAGCGAGCCGGAAAGTTATAGCATCAGCGGAGAGCGTTGGCGCTACATTCATTATGCGGACGGCGACGAAGAGCTGTACGACATCGAGAATGACCGCTACGAGTGGACGAACTTGGCGACGAGCGCTCAGCAAGAGAAGCGACTTTTAGAGTTCCGAAAACTTGCTCCCGCGAAGTTCGCTCCCAAAGTCGCCGCCAGCGTTGCGTCACTTGGCAAGTTAAAATGGAATCCTGTGAGCGATACGCCTGCTCCTGCCTCGAGGCCCGAGGGCGATCCATTCGACGTCTTCTTCCAAAACAATCGAAAGGACGCCGTCAGTATTTTTTGGATGGATCCAACAGGGCAGCCGAAGCCTTACGGCGGCATCGAAGCTGGTGAACGAAAGCGGCAGCAAACACGACCGGGAGCCGTTTGGTACTTCACCGACTCCAGCGAAAAACCGTTGGGCTATTTCAGCGTAGGAGATCGCTCGGCCCGAGCGGTTATTCCAATTGCGAAGTAATTGTCACGCAAATACAACCTAATCTCGGCGGCGGCGACAAACGGCCGATCGCGACCAATTCCGGAATCGTTAGGTCTTGTGGGAATTACAGCGTCTACTTAACCGGCCTAGCTCCGCGGAGCGTGCGAGTCTTTAACCCTCTAACTGGTCAATTAACGCGTTTCTGAATTGTCTCTCGAGTGCAATTTAGCTATCATCAATCAAGTTTGATGCGTGCAAGTAAACGCGAAAATCTCGATCGGATTTTAGATGTTCAGAACGCGGCGACACTTATTATGCGTGGTGGCAATCACAATCGCAATTTCGGGTTCGTTAGTACGAGCTGCGGACCTGGATGTGTTTCCAACCGATATCGTTATCAACGACGAATTTGATCGTCGTCAACTAGTCGTGACTTCCGCTGGTCGCGACGTGACACATGCGGCGAATTTCTCGATCCGTGGCGACGCCATAGTTGAGATCGATTCGACTGGTTATCTTTCGCCAATAGCCGACGGCCGAGCGGAGATAGTCGTTCAACACGATGGTCAGGAGAAGGTCATCGAAATCCAGGTTGGGCGCCAACAGAGGCACGTGGATTTCGCGCGAGAAATCGTGCCGATTCTGAGTCGCCTTGGATGTAATTCTGGTGGTTGTCACGGCAAGCAAGGAGGGCAGAACGGATTCCAGCTTTCGCTGTTCGGTTTTGACCAAGAGTTCGACCACGACGCGATCGTAAAGTTGGCTCGAGGCAGACGCCTTTCATTGGCATCGGCCAAGAACAGCTTGTTGCTTATGAAAGCAACTGGCGAGATGCCCCATGGTGGCGGTCAGCGGATGAACTCCGCGGATGAATCGTATCAGCTCATCAGGCGATGGATTGAAAACGGTGCCGGGCCGGCGTCCGCGGATGCTCCACAAGTAGTCAAACTCAGTATTTATCCTCGGCTGCAGGTCTTGTCGCGCGACGGTGCTCAGCAAGTATCGGTTCATGCCGAGTTCAGCGACGGCACAATTCGCGATGTGACTCGTCAAGCCGAATTTCAAAGTAACATGACCAACGTCGCGATCGTCGATAAAAACGGCTTGGTAGAAACATTGTCGGAAAGCGGCGAGGCCACGGTGATGGCGCGTTATATGGGGCACGTTGGGATCTTCAATGCAATCGTCCCGCACGGCGAGCCCTTGGATGAGATCCCCGGTTTCAAACCGTCGAACTACGTCGATCAGTTAGCTGCCGAGAAGTGGAAGAAACTCGGTTTGCAGCCTTCGCCATTGAGTGACGACGCCACGTTCCTGCGACGTGTGACCGTGGACGTTTGCGGCCGTCTACCGAGTGCAGAGGAAACACGCGCGTTTCTGAACGACAATTCACCGGATAAACGCGCGATCAAAATTGACCAGCTGTTAGAGTCGCCAGACTATCCCGCGTTCTTTGCGATGCGGTGGGGCGTGATTTTGCGGAACTCAAAATTGGCGGGCGCGGATCAGGCAACCTATGCATTTCACAATTGGTTGAAGGATCAGATTGCTCAGAATCGACCCTACG
>JBLHLE010001090.1:0-3133 GCA_047620805.1 Pirellulaceae bacterium | reverse complement strand
TTAACTTGTGCAAACCAGCACATTGCTGACCTGAGAAGCGCGACTATCAGCCCGAGGTGTTATAATCGCGAAACAACACTGACACTTCATTCGTTGAGCCGACCATGAAATACATACCGCGCAACCTACTCGCTGTTGTCTGTGCCGTATTGGCCCTCGGCCTATTGTTGCCAAGTCAAGCTCTGGCGGAAGTCCGTAATTCCAAACAAACTGGACGGCCCAATATCATTTTGTTCCTCGTCGACGACATGGGGTGGCAAGACACTTCAGTCCCCTTTCACGACGAAGTACCAGACTTTAATCGACGTTTGCCGATACGAACCTCGAACTTCGCAACGAACTAGCCGCCACCTTGTTGCAGCATCTTACCAAAGTTGACGCCCAGCTCCCGCTCGATAAAAAGACGGGACAGGCACTGACAATCCCAACTCGCTGAGCTCCACGATGAAAAAAGTAACGTCTCTCGCCCTCGCAGTCTGTAGTTTGATTATTTTCGCCTCATCGGTCCGAGCGGAATTACGTTTGTCGACAATCTTTGGCGATCACATGGTTGTCCAACGCGATCAGCCGATTCGCATCTGGGGCTCGGCGGAGAAGCAACAGAAAGTGACGGTCGAATTCGGTGAACAAGTTCAGGCCACCAATGCCGACGATTCGGGAGCCTGGCAAGTCACGTTAAAAAAATCCCTCCCAGCAAGCAACAATCCCAGGCAGCTTCTAGCCCGAACGGACTCGGAAGAACGGATCGTTCAAGATGTGGTTGTCGGCGACGTCTGGCACGCCAGCGGACAGTCCAACATGGCAATGACGGTCGACTCGGTCGCGCGACGATTGCCGGCGGCGACGCAGCATATCGCCGACGCTCTAACTTCGGGAATACGGTTTCGTCGCATTCATGCGGGGCCCGCCAGCCAACCACAACAAAACGTGCCCGCAGGTAACTGGCAAGTTTGCTCGCCAACGACCGTAAAGTCATTCTCCGCCGCCGCGTACTATTTCGCTCGCCAAATACACTCTGAACTCGAGATTCCGATCGGCATCATCGATTCGTCCCGCGGTGGCACACCGATCGAACCATTCATCCCGCGCGAGGCGTTTTCCTCTCACCCAACTCTTCGAGCCGAGTTGGAGCTTGGCGACAAGGGAGACCTCGCTGGCATCTGGCGTTTGGCTGGAGGAGTTCGAGCCCGCGACGACAACTGGCTACCGGGTCGCCTGTTCCATTCTCAAACCTCTCCGATCACGAATTTCGCCGTGAGAGGGATCGTTTGGTACCAAGGAGAGTCGAACTGCGGTGACGGCGAAGATCCTCGCGACTACGAACACAAAATGCGAGCGTTGATAAGTGGTTGGCGTACAGCGTTGGGAAATAATGACCTGCCTTTCTATTTCGTGCAACTTCCCGGCAGTGGCGCTCGCGAAGGCTGGCCCTTTCTCCGTGAGCAACAGCGTCTCGCTTCGACCGCGCCGAACTCGGGCATGGCAGTCACCATCGATCTACTCGATCACGACATCCACCCACTCAACAAAGTTGACGTCGGCCTGCGACTCGCAAAATTGGCGCTGGCAAAAACCTACGGCAAGAACATTCCTTTCAGCGGACCAAGTTTTACCCGAGCCACTATCGACGGCGATACGATAACGATTCATTTCGCTCACGCCGAAAGCGGCTTGATGACCGCCAAAAAGGAAGGACTAAACGATCCCGTTGAATCTTCGCAGCTCCGGCTAATGCACTTTGAGGTCGCAGCTGCAGATGGCGCGTGGCATCCAGCCAATGCCAACATCCAAAACAAGACGATAGTCGTGAAAAGCGAGCAAGTAACAAATCCTAAGGCAGTTCGATACGCGTACGCGATTGACCCGCATCACTGCCATCTCTACAACCGCGACGGTCTGCCCGCGTCTCCATTCTGCTCGGACCCAAAACTGTTGAACTTCGTCCCCGCCATCCCAAGCGATTAGCAAGCGACGAATCATCTCCGCTGAGGCACCACAACTTGGTCTACGCCTTCACGCCGCCATCGTCTGACGGAGCGTACTCAGTCTCGAGATAAGAGACTAGTGGCCGCACGTGCCCGTTCTCATCAGCTTCCAACCAAGGAAACAACTCGGGGACTGGCTTGCGAATGAAAAAGCCAATATTATTGGCAAACATGGGCAGCTTTCTGCCAACGAATTCAAAGACCGAACCAAAGGCACTCGAGAACAAACGCAAGAACGGGTTCTTCAACCGTTGAAGACGTGGTGGAATCCTGGTTCGATAGAAAAACTCGCAATGATGCTCGCCAATCGGATTGTTCGTTTGAACTGTCTTAATAATCTCGTGCTTGCAGAAACGATACACGAAGTTCGGTACGCTTGTATTCTCGACACCGCCGTAACGGCAACCATTGTGATACACGGCTGAAGTTTCATACTTCTGCCCGAATCCCAGACGCACTCCCAATCGCGTGTAGAAACAGTCGTGCGGCTCGAAGCCCAGCACACCTTTGCGAGCAACCCGATACATCTCGAGAATGCCTTGTTGCGGACAACGCAGGTGATGCAGGCCAGCGTGTACGAAAACGAAATCGAAACTCGAATCTTCGTACGTTAACTCCGCCGTATTCTGCCTACTCCAACCGTACGGCTCAAACGGTGAAGTGCCGTCGATCCTCTCGTCCAGATTGCTAATCACAACATTCTCGAAGCCATGGCTCCTGAGGACACTGGCGTCAAAATCACCGCCGTTGACCACCAGAATCTGATCCGAGCGGTCGATCTCACCCTTGGCGATCAAAGCGGCCAAGACTTCCGGATAGAAATCGCCAGTATCCACATCGTTCGGTCGATTGTCTTTGTTCATTGTCTGCTATAACCGTAATTGAGCTTCAAGTGCTGCAGTTGAAATATATGAAATGCAGTGGTTAATCCGATAACTCGCGGACGAATAACAGCACTTCTCGCGCGCCTAGCTTAAGTATAGGTTGCATCTTTGTGCCGAATTTCGATCGTGACAAAGATGTGAAAGTAACGGCGTCCGCTGCCGCCCGTTGGCAGTTTTACCGATTCCCACTAGGGACAAACAGCCGCAGTAGATTGTTCACTCCGCCTGCCTTCCCCGATCCAGTTGACAGCATCCGACACCGTC
>JBLHLE010001089.1:0-3134 GCA_047620805.1 Pirellulaceae bacterium | reverse complement strand
CGGCGGACGTGCAGCAGCAAATGACGCGAACTGTCGAGGACGGCGTCGATACGTTGTCGGTCTTGCAGCGAGTCCATTTCGAAAAAGGCGAGCGAACGACGAATGTACACATTTCCGTCTGCCCACCATTTGCTGCAACGCCAACAAGTGTCGAGGCATTTTTGCTAGAAGACGCCGATGTGGAAATCAAGATTGCGGAAAAACAGTCATATGGTATTCGCTTGGAATTGCGTCTGACAGGTAAAGATGAAGCGGCCTTTGACGCAACCGTTCAATGCATCGCTGAGGCCGACTTGGGCAACTAATTGGCAATGTGCACGTCCAGCAACAGCCTCTTGAAACGCCCCAATACGTTCCTGTTCTATCCAAGTCTCGAGATGAGCAATTCGGTCATCGCGTCCGTTTCATCGTCCACACCGTCAACGAGCCGAGCATCTTCAAGGATCGCTCGCGGTGTCTCGCCATCTTCATCGACGCAAGTTGGATCGCCGCCCTTGTCGAGGAATACCGCTGACAACTCGGCCGAACGGACATAACGGCAGAGCAAGTGCATGGCATACGGTGCCTTTTCGGTACCGCGGAAATTTAAGTCTAAGTCTGTATTTAAGAGCGCGTAGACGATTCGATCTGCTCCATTCTCCAACGTCGTTTGCATGGGCGAACAGTACTCCAGTCCCACCTTTTGCAGATCGGCGCCGGCGCAAAAATCGGTCAGCGCCAATGACACTTCCGCCGCCGTCTGCAGGCGATCGTCGGGTTCCTCTCGCAAACGCTTGAGGACTCTGCATCTAGCTATCCGCACAGCATTTGTCGTGATATCGAGGTCAGCAGCGACATCGGCGACGGACCGACCGCGCAGAACGACCTGCTCAAATGCATTCCACGTTGGCCCCGAAAAATCCGTTCTGTTACCTGCTGGGCACGCGACGTCAAATCCAGAGCTGAATCATGGTTTTCATCGATCGCATCCGGCTGAAGATGCTGCCGTAGGATCATCATCCCGGTTGACCCGCCACGCCCAGGCGGCTGCCGTCCCTGCCGACGGTAAAAATCATTGATCTTGTTTCGTGTAATCGTCGCGAGCCAACGCCTCAAACCGTCGGAAGCGCGGCTACGTCGGAATTGCTCAATGCTTATCGCCACTTGCTGAAAAACATCCTGCATGACGTCGGCCGCGTCGTGCTGCTGTAGCCCTCGATTGCGACACCAGCGGTAAACCAAACGACTATACAACGTGACGAACAACTCCCACGCATCGCGATCGTTGTCTCGGATTCTGCCGAGTAACGTCAATGACGTGGTGCTAGGCTCGGAAGTTCCAGCAGGTTTACTGCCCGACTTCGGCACGTTTTTCCACTCCCTCGATGACGATTTCCGACGCGGCTGAATTCAAGTTACTCTCACTTCTCGATTACACTTACTTCTCCGCACTGCTCAGCAAGGCGCGCAACTCTTCAACAATTCTTGGCGTCTCTAAATCCTTGGATCGTTGAACGAGATGGACAAAGTTATCGGCCATGATCTCGTCGGGATGAATGATGTAACCGGTGTTACTGCCAATCTGCTTGCCGTACGACGGCGTCTTGGCCGGGTCCAACAACTGCGGCTGCCCATCGTCACTAACGGGAAACCAGTTCCCGTCGTTCTTCTTTACCACCAACAATCGGAAAGTCATATAGGCGAAAAACGAATCGTTGCGGCTATCGTCGTAATCCCGCTTTGCAAACAGGAACGGAGTCGCAAAAACGTCTCCTTTCTCTGTCTCAAGCTGAATTACGCTGTCCAACTGGGGCGCGTCAGGATTGGTTATTTTCCGATCAACCAGTGACTTGGGCAGTCCCATCGGTTCCACGGTCGTAAAACCGATGATCTTGTACATCTTGGTTCGCAACTCGGCATTGTGGCTGCTCAACACATGAAACAATTCATGAGTCAACAAACGCTCAAGTTTAATCCCCTGCCACTTCACCATCTTCTTTGGCAACACGATCGCATTGCTGCGACAGTAAGCCGCGTTGCCCTCTTCACCACCAGAAGTCTTGATCATCAAGATTTCGCCTGGCAATGGGAGATCGTAGGGCGCCAACTTCTTCGCTAAGCTCGCCAGTGCAAGCGCCACTTGCAGCTTCTCCGCTTGCTCCCACTCTAATACATGAGCGGAAAGAAAGTCCAAATAGTCGGACTCTGATACGTCCACTGATTTGCCGACGCGGCTCTGACGATCAAAAACACTCATCGCCGAAACGAATTGGTCTTTAGCGCGCAAGTGCTTGGTCGCTTGTTTCGCCGTCGCGAAAACCACACGGCATTCTTTGCTCAGCTGGATTTGGTCCTGCTGGATTTGGTCCTGCTGGACTTTCTCCGGCTGCGGATCTTCGGCGAACAGACACTCGCCACGCTCCGACGACGAGATCAGTCCACAGGCTAAAACAGTCCAACACGCAATGACCAACCACCGCGAAGGAGGCACGAGACAACTCTTTTTATGTTTCATACGACACACTATGCCCCAAAATCCGCATTCCGCCAACTCATCGCCTTTTTCGACAATCTGAATCGCCGATTAGCAAACACCTTGCATTAGACGCCGTAACAATACGAAAGTTACGGTTATTGAGAGACATATCCCGATTGGCGAAAATCATTACTAAGCGATATCATACTGATAGATTAATTAGTTTTCCTCCCTCTAGACGAAATAAACTATGGCTCGTTGGCCGCGACGAACCTGGACAACAGTATTCACTTACGTAACGATATTCATCGTTTTCCCTTTACTTTGCCTATTGGCGTATGCATGGGTAAATCGCTGGATCTAGCAAGTCACCAGGCAGACAGATCTTTGAGCCGGGTCTAACGCATGCAGAGCCGGACGATTGCAAGGCCATCGTGAATAACAGACACCTGAATACTAGGTTTTATGCAAGCACAGTTTTTACCGAAATACCGGGCTGTGGGGCGAAATCAAGGCAGAACGATTGGCCCGGATTATTTGCGAGGAATACGTATCTGTGAAAACAGTGATGGAAGTGAAGTGCTGGCGAATTCGCGTACCACTTCGAGTTCTTCATCGATAGGGACAGGTCGCCTGTAAGTAAACTGAAAGCCCATAACGGAGGATGGAAATGTTACAC
>JBLHLE010001088.1:0-3141 GCA_047620805.1 Pirellulaceae bacterium | reverse complement strand
TCCCCATGTCTAGCTCGCCAAGCAGCGGTTTCAAAAGACTCCAGTTATCGTTGTGCGTGTCGTAACCGCCCATCCCAATACCAACAAATGGCACTCCCACTTCGACAAGCCGTCTCGCCAACAAACACGATTTGCCAAAATTTTTTTCGCCGTAAGCTTCGCGCAATTTGCGCGGTTCACCGCTCAACTCGAGTGCTGACAGTTTGCTCGAACGCATCAATCGGACGGCTGATTGATAGATCGCGCGATGGTCACTCAATGCCTTTGCCCCGTGATACTGACTCTGGAAGCGATCGTCCAAACTCCGCAGCAAGTGTAGCGACTGGTCGAAGTCCTCAAAGCCACGCGACGGTTTAGAGTCCTCCAGATTGCGTTCAGCCTGCTCGCGGATTTCACCGATCCGCATCGGTGCATGTCGCGCTCCCAGGTAACCCGCATTGGCAGTGGGCGGCCCGTTCAGCCAAAAGAAGTTTGGCAGTTCGGTGCTTTCGCGATCCAACTCGGCCGACGCGATCGAACCCAGCAGCGGATGATTCGTGTTGGGCAGGATCTTGTGCCCGGTCTGCATATAATAACTGGCGCGGTGATGATCGGCTTCGCCGGTAGACATGTTTCGCAGTAGAGCGAGTTTCTCCGTCATTGTCGCTAACTGCGGCAAGTGTTCGCAGATTTGA
Organism: Pirellulaceae bacterium; assembly: GCA_047620805.1. Lineage (GTDB taxonomy): Bacteria > Planctomycetota > Planctomycetia > Pirellulales > Pirellulaceae > JBLHLE01. The sequence continues at coordinate 2,467 of JBLHLE010001088.1, read as the reverse complement.
ATACCAGGAACGCTCGTCGCAATCGGATTAAACTCGCCCCGGAATTTATCCGGCGCGTCCGGCTTCATATCGAAGGTATCAAGCTGGCTCGGTCCACCGCCCATCCAGAGCAAGATGCACGACTTATGTTTGCGCGGCGATGTGACATCGGCTTTGACATTGGCAGCCAGCGAGCGAAACCACAGGGGCGCGGATCCGCCAATCGCCGCTACTGACCTCTTCAACCAGCTTCGCCGCGAAAGCCCGTTTTTAACTATCGACATATCAATGTTTCCAAACGCAGTGTGTGGGTTGGACTCTGTGGGATGGACTCTGTGGGATGGACTCTGTGGGATGGACTCTGTGGGATGGACTCTGTGGGATGGACTAATGGTTAAATACAAACTCGCTCGAATTGATCAAGGCCCAAAGTGCTTGACGATAGAACCGATCAAGGTTGTCCGCGTTTTTGTAGTGGACGCGAAACAGTTCCACTTCTTCGGGCGCTGGGCGTCTGGCGAGCGCGGCGAGGTAGATCTCGACGAGGCCGTCCTCCCAGGGCGTTTTTTCCTTTACCAGTTTCCTGATCAGCGGCGAGTTGGCATGGCTCAATTGCGAATTCAACATCTTCAGTGCCTGCGGCACGCCGTGAGTGTAGCGAGTTGGGTCCTCAGCAGTGTCGAGGCTACTGAAGAAATTGAGCCAGTGGTCTCGGCCTGAATGTCGGACGGACTCTAAGGCGTCGGGCCCGATTTTCCAACCATCGGTAATCATGGCGATCGAGTCCCACAACATCTCAGGCGTCAACTGTTTTAGCGATTGGTGGCTGTAAAGCTCTCTGTCGTTTTTGTTTTCCGGCAACGGTCGACTGGTCCGTTGATATGCACGACTCAGACAGATGCAACGAATCAAGTCGTGAATATCGTGACCCGACTCGGCGAATCGACGGGAGAGCAGCTGCAGGACTTCCGGATGGGTGGGCGGGTTCTCTTCGTGCATATCGTCGACCGCCGCGACCAGGCCGCGGCCCAGCAATTGGTTCCACATGCGATTCACAAAGGCGGCGGCGAAGCGTTCGTTCTTGATATCGATCAACCACTTTACTAACACGGGGCGAAATGGCTGATCGGGATCTAGCTGCGGTGCGGCACCCTCGAGAAATCTCGCCTGAACAGTTTCGCTCTTGCCTGGGATGTCGGCCGACGCGTCATCACGAGCGCTAGAGATTCGCTGACCATCCTTGTTCAGCACGACCTTCGCCTCCGTCAATTGCTTGAACGTGGTTTCCCTCGACGCAAAACCAACTCGTCCGAAGAACACGGAGAATTCCCAAAACTCGCTTTGCTTCCATTTCGCAAAAGGGTGATCGTGACATTGAGCACAGCGGAGATTGACGCCGAGAAACAGCTGAGTGGCGAGGCCCGTCACTCGCTCGGACTGGATGATGCCGTCGATCGTGTTCAATTCCGAAAGGTAAAAATTAGTAGCCCCGTTGGTGTGGACATCTCCTTCGGCCAGCAACATGTCGCTGACCATTGCACTCCACGGACGATTGCGATTGAACTGGTCCACCAACCACGGATAAATTGTCTTCTCGATTCGCTTGTCGACAAAACCGCTACGCATGCCAATGCGTTTGTGCCACTCGATGGCGAAGTGCCGACCATACTCGTGTCGCGTCAACAGTCGATCTATTAATTGTGACCGCTTCTCAGCATTTTTCTCGGCCAGGAATTGCTTTGTCTCGTCGACTTCGGGAACCCGACCGATCAGATCCAGGTACAGACGCCGTAAAATCTCGGCATCATCCGCCCGGGGCGAGCCCGCAACTTTCTCATGTTGCAAACGGTGATCGATCAAACGATCGACCTGCTGGGCGATATCGGCAGGCGTCGCGGCAGTGGCGAGTTCAGTGGCAGCAACTCCCGTGGCAGCGACAACTAGCGTCAAGCCACAAAACATACTCGACAGAAAACGGCAAAGGTGGGAATCGATGAACATGGGCAAGGCGGGTTCCTTTTGGAATGAGATTGTACCGCCTTGCATGTGAGCAAGTCATCAAAAAAACGTGCGCTGCTTCGTTTTGTTAACGCGAGGCATGCGAGATCTTCGCTGTGCTGTGATTCGCAGCTCAAACTATCTCGCTACGAGAGATCATTTTGGTGCGACGACGACTTCGAAATCCGATCCTTTGATCTTGCGAAGCTCGTCGTGCAATACGGGAATCCGTGGATCGGGAGCGACCGAAATGGCCCAATCGATACCGTTGTCTGCGACGAACATGCCGTATTTCTGCAATCCCTTCAAGATGGCTTGGACGGGCGGAGTGAACTCGCTAACGTCGAAGTCCGCTCGCAGCCTCAGCCGCTCGCCCATTCGCGGCAGGTCGAGATCAGTGAGACGACTAGCGTAGTGCGTCGCCGGATAAACGTATGCGCGGCGCGAGCGTCGAACGGTTACTCGCATCGCGTGCTCGACCATGCCACGT
>JBLHLE010001087.1:0-3146 GCA_047620805.1 Pirellulaceae bacterium | reverse complement strand
TTGAACCATCGACCACATGCGCGAACCAGATATTCGACCAGATGTCGCTGATGGTCGCGCCACCCAGTACGGAAAACCGGTTGCAACCCGAGGCCTACTTGCAACGTCAGTGGGTAACGGAAACGCTGATCAAAGCGCGAACGCGAAGACATGGCGTCGCAGGCAGACAAATGTTGGCCGCGAATCGATTGAACAACGAATTTGATCGGACGCTGAATGTCTCCGTCGCTCCAGCTGACTTCGCGCGCGAGGCGCGGCTGAAGTTAGCGCAAAGTCAATACGCGACTCTTCGTCGTTTGGCAAGATTCGCGCCAGCTGGATTATGGTCGGTTTTTGAACCGATTCAGGAAGAAATTGCCGCGAATGTCGATCCTGCGGAGCTAGAAAACCTGAACGCAGCCATGCTCTGTGTGTATATTGAATCTGGGGACGAAAACTGGGAACCTTGGAAGGAACTCATCATACAACTTATTCGGACCGCAGACGAAGATCGGCTAAGTCAGCTCGAGCAGTGCTCGGGGCGTTGTCCAGTCGTTGCCATGAAACAATACATCGAATCATTCATTCGAGCCAAGAGATTAGAATTAAATTAGCGGGTCCCGCAGGACTATTACTGCAACTGAAATTTTCGCCATCAGGAACGCATGACCACCAGTAACGACCGCTCTATTCGAGTTCAACTTCAGAAGCAATTGGTGTGTCCACATTGCTGGCATTCGTTCACACCCGATGCGGCACTCTGGATTTCGCAGCACTCTGAATTGATGGGCGACCCGCGGATTGGCGACGACCAGCCTCGTCGATTTCTACCAACTCGGTTCAACTCGGCCGGCCAAGCGATTGATCCTCGCGGCCTGCCCTGCTCGGAACTCGCGTGCCCGTCGTGTCACCTTAACGTACCGCGGGCGATGTTTGAGCTACCAACTAGCTTTTGGTCCATCCTCGGCTCTCCCGCCAGCGGGAAATCCTACCTTTTGGCGGCGATGAGTTGGACGCTGAGAAAGGTGTTGCCGCAGTATTTTTCCACTTCATTTTCAGACGTTGATCCGTTAACCAATCGAATCCTAAATGAGTACGAGGAGTTGCTGTTTCTCAACTCCGATCCCGATGAAATAGTCGCCATTCGAAAAACGGAAACTCACGGTGACTTGTATTCCACGGTTCGCTATGGCGACCGCATCGTCAACTATCCGCAGCCATTCATTTTTTCCACTCGCGCTTTGCCGGGCCATCCAAATGAACAAGCTGCTGGAAAGCGAGGTCGAGTACTCTGTTTGTACGACAATGCAGGTGAACACTTTTTGCCGGGACAAGATTCGGCCGCCAGCCCGGCGACTCGTCACTTGGCACATAGTCGAGGCATGTTCTTCTTGTTTGATCCAATGCAGGATCCGCGTTTTCGCGATATTTGCAAGGGCTACTCGGACGATCCACAACTTGTCAGGCACTCTCGCACGATGCGACAGGAAGCCGTTTTGCAAGAAGCGGCCAATCGCGTCCGCAGGTTTACCGGGCTACCCGAACACGAACGACACAATCGTCCACTGATCGTTATCGTGACAAAGTACGACGTCTGGCACGAGCTGTTGGGTAATGAACCTCTGGCGGCACCATGGGTGAGGTCGAAGAGTGGTCGCTACGCGCTGAACCTTGACTACATTCTGCGGGTTTCTAAAGCGCTGCGAAAAATCCTCTGGAAACACACGCCCGAACTAGTCTCTGTCGCGGAAGCATTTGCCGAACGAGTTTACTTTTTGCCCTGTAGCGCCACAGGCGTTTCGCCTGAAGTCATGCCCGATAGCGGATTACTGGGGATCCGCTCGAATCATATAAAACCGATTTGGGCAGAAGTCCCAATGATTTTCGCGCTTAGCCAATTTACTCGCGACGGCCTTGTCAGCGGATGGCAAAGTTCAAAGACTGAACCAAACGACAAAGAAACACCGTGACGCTAAGCGGAGAATTTTTCTACCAACTCCAGCTTTCAACGAACTAAGCAATCGCACGTTAAGGTGCATCATGACTCACGAATTGATCTACACTTCAGCGCGGAAAGGATTGAAGCCGGGAAGCCACGGATTTTGCACCGTGGCAACTACGGCCGGAATCCCGCGCAAGCTGATCGAATCGCTCGAATCACTCAGCTCCTATCGCCACGTATTCCAACCTGGAGCTGCCGAGAATCCGCCGGTCTATTCTCACCTGCGGCTAAATCTAGGCGGCGATCGTTATCAATTGTTGTCGTATATCGCGGACGCTGGATCCGACTACTCCGGACGGTCGAATACTTTGGCTCATCACGTCGCGATCGAATTGAGCGAGCAAGTGCCTGCGGGACCAGCTTGGCTGATGCGTCAAAACGGCTGCTTTACGACCGCATGGTCCGGACAGCCGCGAATCCTCAATGCAGAGCGTCGACTGCCAAAAGGACGACCGCCGAATCAACCGTGTACCATCTGGCAACAAGTCACCGGCGACGCCGGCTGGGCTGCCGTTCTAGCCAACAATACCGACGACCATGCTAACATCATAGTCGAACCTGGTATGCCGACACTTCCGCTGGTTGTCGAAGCTCTTAACCTGCTCGCCCCCGACGCGCGATGGCAAACCACGTTTAGCACCTACTTCACGAAACTCCCCCCGGGCATTCAGTGTCAGTGGCGATTCCTATTGTCTGGCACGCCCGAAGCGGAACAAGCTATCAATAGCGGCCAAGTCTTGTTGGATCTGACCAATATTAGTGGCTCACCTCCGCCCTCGGCAGTTGCCGAAATGGCGCGCAGCGGAAATGGATCGCCAGCTGCTTCGCCAGCATTCCACGACGAAGAAGACGAGTGGAATTCGGCACCAGGGCCATCGCCCAGTTCAAACGCAACGTCAAGGCCTCCCAGAACGCCCGACATGTACGCGCACGACGCGGAAGCGCCCAACGCGGCGCCCATTGCAGCGCCTCTTGAGGAAGCTGAATACGGAATCGCGGACGACGCAAATCGCTCTGGACCGCCGACACTCGACCGCAATCGAGGGCAGCAACGCAAATCAAAATTGCCAGGCAGCTCGAACAAATCCAACATTGCAGTCGCTATTTGGATTTTTGTCGCGATCAGCCTCCTGGCATTCGGAATTCTCGCCGCAGTGATAGCTCC
>JBLHLE010001086.1:0-3157 GCA_047620805.1 Pirellulaceae bacterium | reverse complement strand
CCCCTCGAACTCCACTGATCGAATCAGGAGTCGAGGCATGTCGCGACCGTCGGTGTATTCGCTGCGAATACCAATTTCGCGAACACCAGCTAAATAGTTCACGTTGTTCTTTTCAACGTCTGGACTGGGGAAGTTCAGAATGGCTCCATCGAAAATGAAGTCCGTTAAGTCGGGCGATGTGACTTTGAACGCTTGATCTACTTGCGTCAATGTACTGCCACAGTCACGCCGCAAACCTACATGTACGCCGAGCCGAGGAGAACGTTTCTCGAAGTCCAGGAATGTTTTGGCCAACGGATTTTCCGGGGTCAGGCGAGTGAAAACGACTCGTTGTGGTTTCGAATTGGCCGCGTAGTCCGCCGACACATTCAATGGACCCTTGGGGAGACGGACCACGAGAAATTCAGCTTGATGCAAGAGACCCGAAAATCGTCGATCGCCAAGTTGCAAGGATAGTTGCTTTCCATGTTCAGTCGAAGGAGCTTGAACGAATTGTTTGCCAGGATCGACTAGTGCCCGAATCTCGGCGACGTCGAGGGCTCGGCGATAAAGCCGAACTTCGTCGATTTCACCTTTGAACAGATTGGCATCGGCCACCCGCCCAATATGTAAATTCACGTTTGGATTATCGAGGTCCGCGTCGCCCGTTGTTCCGACAGCTACTTCGCGACCGTTGACATAGAGTCGCGTTTTTTTCTCGCCACGATGAACGACTGCCGCCACATGTTGCCAGCGATTCACGGCGATGGTACCGGGGGCAGATTGAACGATTCCATTGCGTTGGTTGGCAGAATTCATCGTTTCGACTCGAAGAATGCCCTGGTTGTTGGGCATGTCGAAGACCCAGCCGTGGCTATAGCCATAACGGCCCTTCGTGACGATTCCACCCTGGCGCAGTTCGCGAGGATAAATCCAAGCGGCGACGGTAAATACTTCTTTCCCGACATTCATCGCTTCGTCGTTAGGGCTGACGACCGAACCTGCCTTCCCCTCCAGCGAAACAGCTTTGCCAAACGGCGAATCGACATACTTTGCTTCGCCGGCCAGCTCGCCGCCAAATTGTTTTTCGCCCGCTCGACCTAAAGCGTTGCCGTCGAGTTTCCAGGCACCGATTAGGCCTACTTCGAGTTTGGATGCGTCGGTGGGAAGGGCAGGGAGTTTTGAATCAAAGAACAAGTCGGCTCGATAGACACCGGATTCGGCAATGACGACTGGTTGTTGCGTTTGCAATTCGGCAACTGTGAACGCAGTTTCGTTCGGGTCTTTTTTAATCGAACCTCGGTCGAGCAGCAGGCCGTCATCGTACTTGGCCGCCTTCACTGTGACGCGAAAGTGTCCGTGATCGGGGAGATCTCGCAGAGAGATCTTAAAGTTTGCCTTTGGACCGTAGGTGCTTTCGACTTGAAACAACTCGGCGCTGGGAATCGCCGGTCGGAGCGCCAAACCAGTTGGCAGAGTTTCGTAGGCCTTGCCTTTCGGATAGCCATCCGTTCCACGCATGCAGGCGAATACGGCATGATAAATACTGTCGTAGTCGCGCCACCCGCGAACAGTTGAATTACCTTGGTACCCCTCGATAAAGCGATACTTCGTTTGCATCTTAAATGCTTCAAGCGGAAATGCCTTTGCTGCCTTCAGTTCGGTAACCAAGAAATCGCTGTTCTTGAGAAGATGGCTGTTTGCTCCCAATATCAGCGTCTCGGGAAATGGTGTCGGATTGATCGCCGTCCCCAAATCCATTCGGAAATTCTGAACCACGGGGGACGTGTTTTCGTCGACGATACAGAGATCTAACGCGCGGTCGGCTACATCGAAATACGACTCGATCAACAGTGGCGACAGTTCCATCGTTTGACTGTTGTTAAGAAATCCGTCTTTGGATACGGAATCGGGTGGTAGAACGTCGGTAAGATCGTCTTCGATGCCCAATAGGTTGCGAAGCGTGTTTCGATATTGACTGATGGTAAGTCGTCGCACCGAGCCATTCTTCTCTCGCTGCCGCGCCTTAGCTGCATTGATCGTCTTGTCGGCCCACGCTGTCAGCTGCTGGCGTTGATCGGTTGATGGTTGTAGCTCATCCTCGGGGGGCATCGCTTCGTCGCCCACTTGTTCCAGGATGTCTTCCCAGAGAAAAATCTGTCTATCGTCTAGACCGCCGTTGAGAACGTCGACGCGGATTCCCGACTTCATTTGCTCCGCATTATGACAACGGAAGCAGAACTTCGTCAGCAATGGCTGGATGTCAGTGGCAAAATGTTGTCGAAGTGAAGATTCCGCGATTTGAGGGGTCGTCTCCTCTTGAGCCATCGCGGGTGCACACACCACCGCTGCGAGTGCGAAAAACGTGAGGACCCAAGGGCGAATTGTTGGATTTATTTGGGGCATCGCTTCCGCTGACTCTAAACCGCTGTAGGCAGGTGGCTGATTTAATAAATAATCACTTCCCCATTGTAAATGATCTGGAATCGATTTGCTGACGAAAGCTAGTCTGAATATTCGGCAACGGCGGAGGCTGGCAATGGGAGTGTTTTCGAGAAAATGGGCTCCTCCAGCAACAATTTCTTAGCTGCTAGGAGAGACGATCGACAAGCGAACAACCGTGTCGTGCTGCTTCCTGAAGTGATGCTCCCGCCCGCTAGTGGTTTTGGCATAGGCGAAAGATTACCATGTTCGGTTTGGCCATGGCCGCATGGAATCCGCCTGCGTAAAAGCGCGCAGGGGGATGAGGCGGCGAGTACTCTACTTTTTGAGAAGACAACGCATTTTGGGAAGACAACGATGACGATTGCGCTCCGCACGACTCGGCTGATTCTGGGATTAACACTCTTAGTTCTTGCGTTAGGGTACGCGAAAACTGCCGAAGCGGCGGACCGTCCGAATGTTGTTTTGGTATTCATTGACGACATGGGATGGGGCGATTTTTCCTGCTTTGGGAACAAGGATGCCAAGACGCCGCAAATTGATCGGATGGCCCAAGAAGGCGTGCGGTTTGAGCAGTTCTATGTGAACTCGCCAATTTGTTCTCCTTCGAGGACAGCGATTTCAACCGGCCAGTATCCGCAGCGATGGCGGATCACGTCGTTTCTGAGCAATCGAAAACACAACAATGAGCGGGGCGTCGCTCAATGGTTGGATCCACAGGCTCCCATGCTTGCTC
>JBLHLE010001085.1:0-3158 GCA_047620805.1 Pirellulaceae bacterium | reverse complement strand
AAACAATGAAAATTGGCGAAACGTTATTGCTGACTATTCCTGAGGGGTCTTTTCAGAGCGACACCGTTTTGACTCTGTCGACAGATTCCGCGATTACGCCAAATTGGGTGACTCTTTCCCCCGATACTGGAATCTTCGAGTTTCGCCCAACGACCACGCAGAGGACTTCCGTGTTTCTTACAGCCACTGACGCAAACGGCGTTTCGATCTCAACGCGGTTCTCTTTGACCGTCGATGAGGCGTGATAAGCAAGAATTACATTGGAGATCGACAATTGGCCTACCTCACGGCCTTCGTTATTTTCGGCAATTGGGGAGTGCCTATTGGCTGTCCATGCGAATAAATTACCAAGCGAATCTCCGCGGCCGCCAGGGTCGCAGTTGCAACGAGCGAGGTTACTGTTACAGGGATGGCAATGGCTCTTCGGAGTTTCTTGAGGCCGGAGGACGCTTCCTTGCCTGAGTCAGCCATACAATTGATCCAAAGCGAACGAAATGTGAGCCGCAGTTCGATGCTGAGCTATGATTATTTGGGATCTAGGTAACCAAGAGTTTTTTGGTCAAACGCCGAACACTGCTACACTGTACGGATTGAAGAAATGTCTTTTCTACAACAACTTGAGAAAAAGCAAGGCCAGCCTCAACAACAGATTGAGTTGGTGTACATCAACAGTCGCCCTGCTTGGCTTTCCTTGATTGTTCTCGCTGCTGCATTTGGCGCTACCGTAGTTTCCGTGATTCAATTGCCTAGGCTAATTCCTCTTTTTGACCGGAACGATTTTCAAACCGTTTGGCCATTATTGCTATGCTTATCAAGTCTGCCACTTTTGGGCGGAGCAATATACGGAGTTGGCCGCTGGCTAAAATTCGGTGAGTCGACGTTGTTTTACGCAAAAGGGTGTAATGTCGTTGGTGGTCAGCTAACGGGTTACGTAGTCGTGAATCCCGCGATCGTTAATGCTGGGGAAATCACCGTTCTGCTCGTTTGCACTCAGGTGAAGCGGAGTCACATGACCGGCAAGAACGCGAGAATAGAGGAACTCTGTCGAGTTACTCGAAAGGTTAGTCCTTCCTCGCTGGTCGTTGATGGAGAAAAATATCGCGTGCCGATTCAATTGCTAATCCCACTTTCGGGGAAGGCAACACATGGTTGTCCGCAAGAACCCGCCGCGTGGACTCTTAAAGTCCATGGAGAAATGGCCGGAATTGACTACAGTGCGAAGTTCTCTCTGCAAGTGAACTAGGTTTGAGTTTCAAATGGACGTAATTGAACGACTCCAAGAGATTTTCAATCAGGCAGCTGAATTCGCAGAAGGATCCGCGAGAACGACTGTATTGGAAGAAGCAATTCGCATTGCGGACGAGTCGCAAGAATTGGGGCTTCAGTTTCAAGTGCGGATGATTTTTGTCCACGAAGCATTCACTTCGGGGGATGCCGACAAAATGCTAGTGGCTCTCAGCTGGTGTACAAATGTGGCTGATAGGAACCCGCATGAGTTTCCTGAGCTCGACTTAGTGGAAGCACACACCCTGGCACTCGCTTACGTCACGTCTTTCGCCTCGATTTCCCAAGAACAGATTAATCGGTTGTTGGACGATTTCGAACGGCGCTGCAAACAATGCAACGTGGGAATGCGAGTGGTTTATCGTTATCGATGCTTCAGCGCGATGTGGATGGGCCATGCACAGTTGGCCGACAAGTACTTCGAGCAGATGAACAAATATCCCAGCGATGAATTCTGTCCGGCCGGGCCCTGGCACGATCTCTTCCGTTCTGACTATTTCATTCAGCGACAGCGACTCGAAGATGCCTGTGCTACGGCACAATATGTTCTAGACGCCTCAGACGATTCGGATGGTGCGTATCTATGGCTAGGTTCTTTCATGCTGTTGCCGTTGATTCGGCTAGGAAGATTCGCAGAGGCTGAAAAACATGCCCGCCGTGCATATCCGATGGTTCGGTCGAATCCCAAATACATAGAGGTCATCGGCCTCAATATTTCAGCTTTGGCAGCATTGAATTTGGAAAATGACGCGTTGCCAATCATGGAGCGTCACATCGGCTGGGCGGCCGCAGCGTCATCAGTCCGCGCTCGCTTGGAATTTTATGTCGGTGCCATGATGATCTGTATTCGCCTAATCAATGCTGGAAACGGCGAGAAACGCGTGCGAACGCCAGACGCGGTGAAACTGCGGGACGATTCGCCGCCGACTGTTCAAGCCTTGCATTCCTGGCTCCAGGGAGAAGTGCAGGAATTGGTCCGTCGTTTCAACGAACGAAACGGAACGGAGTATTTCACGGAACTGGTGGAATCGCGATTGGCGATGGTGGCGGGCTAGGCAAGTCCAGGGTCTGTTCAAATTCTCTCGTTTATCAGCGCCGTGCCCAATACTTCTACCAACCCGCGCCCCGGTTTTTCGAAGAAATTGAGCCCGCTGTACACCCCCGGCTTGATCCGGCAGGTGATAATGTAAAGCTGCGGCGATTTCGCTGGCGATTGGATTTATATTTGCTGAGGAAAAGTCATGAAACCTGTCCGCTCTCTTCTCAGAATTGTTTCTGTACTAACTCTTATTCGACAAACAGCCGAGATAGTGCTAGTTCTGGCGGTATTTGGAGTGACATCTATCTCGCTGGCTGCTTCGCCTAGTGTAGGGAAGAACCAAAAGTCAAAGCCGAACGTCATTGTGATCATGGCCGACGACGTTGGTTACGAGTGCTTTGGCTGCTACGGAAGCAAGCAGTATCAAACGCCCAATATCGATCAACTCGCTGCGAAAGGAATGCGGTTTAATCATTGTTATTCGCAGCCACTTTGTACGCCGTCTCGCGTGAAAATCATGACGGGGCTATCGAATGTCCGAAACTACTCGGCGTTTTCGGTCCTTAACTCCGACCAAAAAACGATCGGTCACTATTTTCAGGACGCTGGTTATGAAACGCTCGTGGCGGGTAAATGGCAATTGTTGGGGGCGAATCACTATTCTGAACAGTTTCGTGGCAAAGGATCCTGGCCTCGCAAAGCGGGATTTGATCGTCACTGTTTGTGGCAAGTCGACCAACTCGGTTCGCGATATTGGGAACCGCTACTCAATGTCGATGGTGAAAACCAGAAATTTGAAAAAGACGAATACGGTCCACGGCTGGTCACAAAGTAC
>JBLHLE010001084.1:0-3162 GCA_047620805.1 Pirellulaceae bacterium | reverse complement strand
CCATCCTCTTGAATTAGGGGAAGCATGGAAATGAAAGTGCGGGCGGGCGGATCCGGCACTTTGGAAAGACATCGTAACGCCACTTCGCGCTGCACGGGATCCGGCGTCGAGAGCGCCATCTGCAACAGCGATTCTCCAGCTCCCGCGCTGCCCAACAATTCGATCTGATCGACAGCGTCGTTCCAGCTCGGCTGTTGAGCGGACCGTTCGAGCACTGCCAGCATGATCGGAAGCGCTGCGGCAGGACGTTGCAACTTGCCAAGCGTTTCGAGAGAGTTGCGAACCAGCACTGGGTTCTCGCTCTTGGATGTAATCGCCAGAAACGCCAAAGCGTTTTCGACATCCTCGAACATTTGATTCTGTGCCTTTAACACTTCGTCGCGATTATCGGATGCCAACGCCTCGACCGCGTTGTTCGTTCGTTGTAATACGGCGACTTGTTCGTCGACGATCGCTTTTAAACGGACGGCTTCAGCGCGTTGCTCGGCGGAAGGTGCGTTCGACAGCACTTCGTTCAGACGTTCGGACGCACCGTCCAATTCGCCTCGGTCGATATCCGCGATCACTTTTCTTAGCAACACTCCCTGCTGTCCGTTAAAGGCCAGCTCTTTTTTCCTATTCAATTCGATGTCGGCGGCGGCCAGTTCGGCGGACTGCGCTGCGGTCAAATCGATTTTCATCGCTTTCAGCTTTGAAATTCCTTTGGCTGCTTCGGCAAAGTCCGACTGCCGAATGTGACTCCACGTGCCTTGCAGTACCTCGTCCCAAGCTGCTTTTGTTTGAGGGATGTTTCCGATTCGATCGTCAGCATTCGTCAACGTCGCTAAATTGTTAGTTGGCGACGATGCGGTTGAATTGTTCGCAGTACCCGGCGTGCCCGAGACGTTTGGCTGAGTTCGAAAGCAGCCCGACAATGGGGCTAACAGGGCCAACAGGGCCAACACGAGTAGCAACCGCGAGTTGCGAGGAAGTTTGGTCAGCGATATGGAAATAGCGATAACGGGCTCCTATGATGAGAGTTCCGCGTCCGGTTAATGAACTTACATTATATAGTTTTGGAATTTGCACCGCTTGAGGGTATCAGCTATTGTGGCAGAGATGAAACGCTATCTATCTTACCTCGTCATAGCGTCCGTCGCCATCACGATACTTCGGTTTCAATCGGTAATCGAGCCGCGTCCACTATTAGCTGCTCCGCCGGAAATCGCTGGAGGCAAAACCCCCGAGGAAACTGCTTCCGACGAAACTGCTTCCGACGAAACCCCGCAGCAGTGGGATGTCGATTCGGCACCACGTCCCTTTGAGGCGGTTTGTTGGGAGGACTTTCTTGCCGCGAGCAACCAACTTACAGAAAAGACAGCTCGGCAGTGGTTAGAGGAAATCGACGGACACCCGTTGAACCTCACCGAGTCGAGCAATATTCATGGTACTGCGGTCACAATCCAAGGCTTGGCTCGCCTTCGAGCGCCATGGGTAGACGACAGTGTGTTGCGGTGGAGTTTCCATAGTACGCAACCATTTGCCCTCCACTTCTATTCCCCTGGCCAGCAGGCTGCAACTGATAAGACTAATGCCGGCGAACGAACAACACCGTCGGACGACAACAATTTGCAGGAGAACGGCAAAGCCAGCGGTGTTTCGCTGTGGTTCTATCGCGTTGGGAACCGCCGATCATTGGTGGCATACAGAATCACGCGGAGGCCGGGTGAGCGACTGATTATCGGCGACCTGGAATACACTGCCCGCGACCCAGGACTGGCATTATTGACGACAGATGATCAACGTGACAGTCATGCATTCTGCGGTACCTATGCTGTCCGATATCAAGATGGATCGTTGGTACTGACCAAAGGTGACGCGGTTTTGCTCACTGCCCCGATGCCCGCTCCGCCTGCTGAAGTTTACCTTGAAGGAAACTCGGCACTACTGCAAGAGCTTGCCATGTTTCGGGGTGGACCGGCGGCAATTGATCAGCCGCGTCAGCGAGATGTCGTCCTGCATGGTCGGTTACCGTCGGTGCTGGACTGGAAGGAGGAATTGTCGCCGGGTACCAGTTTCCATCGTCATCGAAATGGAAGTGTCGAACTCATTGCACCACCGTACGCCGAACCAGCTTGGGTTTCCTTGCCACTGGTCCGCCGAGGCTTGTACGAAATCATTCTCGAAGTGGAAGACGCGTCTCCCAATGCTGGAATATATCTGGGCGACCAAACCGGGAAACCGCTAGAGGGCATCGGCTACTTTTTTGATCCTCAAACTGGGCTGACAGGATTCGGCCTGGCGAAACCGAATGTTGCCCAAAGCGTTCCGGCAATGAATGTCAAAACTTCGCCCTCGCCCTATGCACCGCGACGGCAATGGCTGCGGCTGGTTGCGTCATGTGGAACATTACGATGTTGGACCAGTGGCGACGGTCGTCATTGGGGCCAGCCTTTTGCTCCACTGGCGAGCGCATCCGCTGACTACTCGCACATTGCTCTGCACTTGCGAACGGGCAGCCAGCAGCGACGTGTTGTTCTGCACCGACTGCAAGTCCGGCAGTTCGATGCAATCACGTCGCTGGCTCCGGCGACAATCGTAGAACAAGCTGCTCGCTTGCGACTATTGAATCGGTTAGCGGACCAGAACGACTATGAAATGTGGCGACAGCAAGTGTGGGACAACCTGCCACGGGAAGTGGATCCCACCACCTGGCGCTGCGCCTGTGCGGTGGCGGGCTTAATTGAGGGCCCGACGCCGACGTTAGGAAAGGCTTTGCTGGACGAATTGGTTCAATACAGTTTGTCTTTGCCAACACCCGTGGATGTCAAGCTACGAGTTATTCGCGCCGCGGTACTATTGGGACAGACGGCATCCGGGGATGAAAGACGACTGGCCGGTCACTACCAACGACTGGAATCGCAGCTCCTAAGGGACGCAAATCCGAGTGATTTGGAAAAGGTCCGGCGGGCGAAAATGACGATTCCATTATGGACCAACGCACACGGAGTTGAACCGCTCAATGTCGCAATGGGTCGGTCCGCATTGCTGCGTCTAGCCCAAACAACAAACGCAAACCGAGGCCGCGCGGACCGAGTAACTCGGCAACTTCGGTTCTGGAATCAATCACCTCAACTTAGTGCCAGTTGGCCCGGCGGCCAGAAATCACTTGAGCCGCTGGTC
>JBLHLE010001083.1:0-3166 GCA_047620805.1 Pirellulaceae bacterium | reverse complement strand
TGTCTAGCAATTTATTCGCCAACGCAATTTATGCATCAACGCAATTTATGCATCAACATAGGGCAGACAGTAGAGTGCGGCAAACCGGAGAAGAACCGTAAGCGAGACAGCGACGCGAAAACAGGATTACATTAACAATTTAGGAGGCGAGCAAAGACGAACAGTTCAGGCAGCACTCAAATTCGAGAAATTCGGTAATGTTCTTGAAAAACTTGTGCGAAACCCGAGCATGCACTCTGGATTAATGTATAATTTGTAGCTTCGCATCGGTTTATCGAGACCGATCTGAGGGCAAATCAACCTATGAACACAGCGTACGCGTTGCAGTTCTACGAGTTATTCCATTTATGACTCGAATTGATACTCCATTTCATCACCTCTAGGCAAAGTATAGAGACAATTCCCATGGCACAAATGTTGTTTTACGAAAACGTCACGCCAGTTTCACCGCAACGACATGGCGACTTGAGCGTTCAGATTTCAGATTACGAATTTGCTGGAAAAGTGAACTCGGTTCCGGTCATGGCTGCAGAACTTCCTGCAGCAGCTTCGGACTACACCGTAGTTTTCGCAGGTAACGAAGAATCGGTCACCCCTGTCGTTATTCTCGGCATCGAAGATGGCAGCAATGCCTACGTCGGTGAGGATGGAGTATGGTCGGCTGACTACATTCCCGCATTCGTTCGTCGATACCCGTTTGTCTTTTCGCAAAACGAAGATAAGTTGATTCTCTGCGTTGATGAAAACCACGAAGGTTGCAATCGCGAAGGCAAAGGCCAGCGACTGTTCGACGACAAAGGCGAACGAACGGAATACCTTTCCGCAATGCTGCGTTTCCTCGAAGAGAGTCAAACTCAATTCGCGCGAACTCGCACCTTCTGCCAACGACTGAAAGATCTCGACTTGCTCGAACCAATGCAAGCCGACATTACCATGCCCAGTGGCGAAAAGAAATCGTTGCGTGGCTTCATGGTCATCAGCCGTGAGAAGCTCAAGAATTTGGCTCCCGAGAAACTGGCGGAATTGGTCAAGACCAACGAATTGGAATTGGCTTACATCCACTTGCTCTCGATGAACAACTTCCGACGAGTGATCCAGAAACAAGCTGCTGGCAATGTCGCTGCTGCTGCTGCTGCTGCTGTTGATGCTGCACCTGCCGAAGAAGCTGCACCTGCCGAAGAAGCTGCACCTGCCGAAGAAGCTGCGGCTGCCGAAGAAGCTGCTGACGCAGGCAAAGAATAAGAATCACTTGCCCTATCTGGGCTGCCCTATCTGGGCTGCCCTATCTGGGCTGCCCTATCTGGGCTGCCCTATCTGCGCTGCCCTATCTGGGCGAAGCGCAGAGTAGCTTGGCACTTGATTGACGAACGACCAAAAGGGTTTCCGGTTTCCGGAAACCCTTTTTTAGTTCTCGCGACGCCCCAACTCGCGCTGAATGGTTGTTACCTCCTCGCTCAGCGCGCCGATTCCGCCAACGAGAATCGTCTGCACACCGAAACTGCGATATTGTCGGCCAGAAACGAGTATCCTCTGATCGCGGTCATCCATTCACATTTTTTCCCTTCAAACTCGTTCCTTTGCTTGCATCTGTTTTTCAACTAGCTGAAAATGACGGAGAGGCGAAACCATCTGCATTACGAAGAGTCAGGACACATACGGGCCTCGGAAAGCCAGGAGTTCTGGAGCAGATATGCCTACCGAAAGTGATACCATGAAGGCGATTCGCGTGATCGCCTCGCGTTATCCAGAAATGCAGTTGGGAACCTCATGCAATAAAGTCTCATACAAAGCCGGTATGAAAGCGTTCGTCTACGTCGGTTGCACCGACCAGACCTACAACGTCATGCTCAAGCTACAAGACAATCTTGCTGAAGCCCAGGTTCTTCAAGCCAAGTATCCCGACAACTACAAGATTGGCCTACACGGCTGGACCACTATCGTCCTCGACCACAAGGCGTCACCGCCCGCAGGTACGCTCGAACGCTGGATCGACGAAAGACATGCGTTACAACTCAGCTCAGCTCATTGACGGAAACCTCTCATGAAGAACCTTACCGTTTGTCTCGCCATCTCCATTTCTTTCTTCATGACCGGTCTGGCGGCGGGAGAAAAGCCTGTCGATTTCGCTCGCGAAATATTGCCAATTCTGTCGAACAAGTGCTTTATTTGCCATGGCCCCGATTCGAGGGAAAAAGATGGCTTGCGACTCGATTCATTCGAGGGTGCCACGGTCGATCTGGGGGGTCACCAAGCGATCAATCCGACGGCCCCTGAAAAGAGCGAAATCCTGGCTCGAATCAATGACGCCGACTCCCCTATGCCGCCGGAGGAAGCGGAAAAGAAATTGACGGCCCAAGAAAAGGCGTTGATTAGCCGTTGGGTTCGCGAAGGGGGAAAATACGCGATCCACTGGGCGTTCGTCGCACCTCAGAAAAAACAACCTCCGGGACAAGAATCCAATCCGATCGACGGCTTCATTTCCGCCGAATTACAAAACATCGACAAGACACTCGCCCCTGAGGCGGATCGCGCTACGTTGGCGCGGCGGGTTGCTTTGGTGCTGACGGGACTGCCGCCGGAACCTAAACAGTTGGCCGAATTTCTCGCCGATCAGCGGCCCGAAGCTTACGAAAAACTAGTCGACAAACTGCTCGCCGACCACAAATATGGCGAACACCAGGCTCGCTACTGGCTCGATGCCGTTCGCTACGGTGACACGCACGGCTTGCATTTGGACAACCGTCGTGGAATCTATTCGTATCGCGACTGGGTCATCCACACGCTGAACCAAAACCAACCATTGGACGAGTTTATCACGTGGCAACTGGCCGGCGACTTACTTCCCAACCCAACACTTGCCCAGCGCGTCGCAACCGGTTTCGTTCGGATGAATCCAACTACTGCGGAAGGCGGCGCTATTCCGCAAGAATTTCAGGCCAAGAACAATTTCGACCGCACCGAAACGCTCGGCACAGTGCTTCTCGGAGTTTCGCTTACGTGCGCTCGCTGCCACACTCACAAGTACGACCCCATCCCGCAAAAGGAGTATTACCAACTGTTTGCCTTCTTCAACAGTACGTCCGAAAACGCGATGGATGGAAATTCATATACCTACGGCCCGGTACTCAAGGCGCCTGGAAGCGTCGCGGCCTGGAGCGAATGGAAT
>JBLHLE010001082.1:0-3167 GCA_047620805.1 Pirellulaceae bacterium | reverse complement strand
AAATGCTCGCCGAGAGCGTTGAACGCGTTGACATTGATCGCCTTACCGAAAGCGTCGTGAAGCGCGGCGTCCAGTGGCGAAGCCGACACAAGTTGCGCAAGCCGAGGTATCGATTCCGAAATTCCCAGTTCCGCTGTAACCGCATCGGACAATGCCTGATGGTCACGCGACAAGTCGTGCGCGATCTCAAGTGGATGAGCGCATTCAGTGTATTGGCCAGCTGCCGCAGCCATTCGTTCAGAGGCTAAGACCATCGCTTGCAAAGTTGCCGCGCCATCCACCGCCTGACTGGGCCACCCCCAAACATTGCCCATCGTCATCGATCCCAAACCTGTCGCACTACGTCCATCCCGCGACTCGACGGTCACTTCGACGTTAAACAGAACAACGTCATTGACGACCCGGCCCCCAAATTTCATCGGAGTGCGGTAGTCTATTTGCTCGGTCGAGGTACGTACGTCCCGAATCGAAATATCTGTCGGTTTCATGAGATTGGCCGTGGCAGCAAAGGGAAAGGAACTATTTGCAAGGTGCAGTTCGCGACGCGCTGAGAGACATCGATTATACAAGCCCTTTGCGCACCGCCCAGACGGCGGCTTGAGTTCGATCGGACACACCAACCTTTCGCAGAATATGCTGGACGTGTTCCTTCACCGTTTCATAACTAATTCCGAGAGTCTGGGCGATCTCTTTATTGGTCAACCCCAACGCCAATTGTTCGAGAACCTGGCTTTCGCGTTGAGTCAAAGGAACTTCGACGTCCGCGTTCAGTCGAGGTGTCGCAAGTGCGCCTGTAACCCGCCGCAATTCTTCACGACTCCACGCCAACTCGCCAGCTGCAGATTTGCGAATGGCAGCCAGCATTTCCGCCTGCGGCATTCCTTTCAATACGTAACCCGTTGCACCCATGGCGACCGCGCGAGCAACATATGTCGGGTTATCGTAAGCGGATAACATGAGAATCGGTAACTCAGGCTTCTCCAACTTGATCCGCTGTAGCGCAGTGAGACCGTCTCCATCTCCCATTCGAATATCAAGCATTACAACATCAATGTCGACATTCGTAAGCGCTTTCCGCACAGCCTCTTCGCCAGTTGACGCTTCATCCACGATGAGAATTTCTGTACCTGCAACCAAATCTCGCAAGCCGCATCGAACGACTTCATGGTCGTCAGCAATTAGCACCCTAATGGACATCGTGATTTTCTTAGTAAAGAGAAAGCAGCGAGAGTGTGAGAAGAGAAAACTACCACTAATTGTCTGTTCCGGTACCCCACTATTGCAAATTGAAAGGCCACCTTCCATAACCCGATAGGGGGGATCCCTGGCGGCGTCAAGAATATAGGGTAAATGGCAATTCTACCGACGAATTGCTTGCTTGGCCGTGGCTTTTCGTGGTAACTTGACCTCGCGTGTTTTGCCAGCCGACGTCTAGCATTTCGTCGGCGGCGTGTATTTTTCCACATCTGCGACGTGTCAACTGCGAGGGATTAGTGATGAAAGCAGCTACCTACACCATTTTAGGTATCTTCACAGCCGTGCTCTTAACAACCAACATGGCTGATGCTCAAACCAGTTACGACTCAGTAAACTGGCCAACAGTGAAGCGAAAGACGATTCAAAGCCTTGCCAAAGGCGTGATGGGGCGTTTTCTCACACTGGATGAAAACGGAGCGCTCGATACCACACTCGACTCCGATGTCGAAAACTCGGGAACTTATTGGGAAATCGATACCACTTACAACATTCGATTCGTACGCGGTTACATGACTCGAGTCATCCGCAACCGGGGTAACTCCGTCTACAACGGCCACGGTCTACAGACGGATGGGAATCTGGGAGTTTCCGTAAGTGGTCGCGAACCGTTATCTGGAAACGGAAACCGTTGGATTGTTCAGTACACTGGCTTTTACAACGGGTATCAGTCGTTCCACATCCAGGCCAGCGATATGTCATTCCTGACGATCGATCCCACGACGGGGGAGTTGACGCTGCAGCGTAAATTGAGTCCCGGTGCTCATTGGCGTGTTCGCGAGTCCTCAACTCTGCCGACCGACAACATTCGATAGACTTATAGGTCGGCGCGGCATTATGTGCTGCTGTTCAAGTGACTTTAAAAAACAAAGCCTGCCGCAGATCTTTTGCGGCAGGCTTTTTCTATTGATTGGCATCCCCGTTCGGCGTACTTCTTACTTATTGATTAGTCATCGTAGGTAAACTAGTCACAGGTAAGTCCGCTGGAGCAGAAACAAGGGTGGAAACTCGCATGGTAGGTCTAATCTCATCGTGTCGATCTAACAAATCCAGCAGATATTGGCCGTACGAGTTTTTCTTTACCGGTTCGGCCAGGGTTTTCAGTTGGCCAGCATCGATGTAGCCTTTGAAGAAAGCGATTTCTTCAAGGCAGGCGACTTTCAAGCCTTGCCGCTGTTCGATCGCTTCGATAAAACTCGCGGCCTGCATTAATGATTCGGGAGTTCCGGTGTCCAGCCACGCGAAACCGCGACTAAAACGCTCAACTCGCAGTTTACCCCGATTCAGATACTCGCGATTGACGTCGGTGATTTCCAATTCGCCGCGGGGTGACGGCTGTAAGTTTGCCGCGATGTCTAGAACTTCGTTATCGTAGAAGTACAAACCTGTCACCGCGTGATTGGAACGCGGCTTCGCGGGCTTCTCTTCCAGCGAAATTGCCTGTCCTGCGGCGTCGAACTCAACAACGCCATAGCGTTCAGGATCTTTGACGGAGTAGGCGAACACCGTCGCACCTTCACCTTGATTCGCGGCTCGCGCAAGCATCTCTTGGAAGCCTTGGCCGTAAAAGATGTTGTCGCCCAAAACCAACGCAACTCCATCGCTGCCCACAAAATCGCGGCCCAAAATGAACGCCTGAGCCAGACCGTCGGGACTGGGTTGAACACAGTATTCAATGTTGATGCCAAACTGATGCCCGTCGCCAAACAGACGCTGGAATCCACCAATGTCTGCGGGCGTTGAGATCAAAAGAACGTCTCGAATACCAGCCAACATCAGCGCGGAAAGAGGATAGTAGACCATCGGCTTGTCGTAAACCGGTAGCAATTGCTTACTGGTGGCGCGTGTAATTGGGTGTAGGCGAGTTCCCGATCCACCCGCCAAAATGATGCCTTTTTTGACAGTCATTTTCC
>JBLHLE010001081.1:0-3169 GCA_047620805.1 Pirellulaceae bacterium | reverse complement strand
CTATCGAAGAAGTCGATTGGTCCGTGGGCGAGATCCTTAAAGCTGTCGACGCCGCGGGCATCGGCGAAAATACACTCGTCGTTTTCACTAGCGACAACGGAGCGGCAGTTGGATCGTCGTTGCCGCTGCGAGCCAAAAAAGGAAGCGTCTACGACGGCGGCATTCGAGAGCCGACTTGGATGCGTTGGACGAGTAAGATTCCAGCGGGTTCAGTATGCATCGAAGTCGCGGCCTCGATCGACATACTACCCACGATTGCCAGACTTACCGGCTCGAAGCTACCTGAACGTAAAATCGATGGCCAAGATATTTGGCCATTGATGAGCGGTCAAAAAGACGCCCACAGCCCTCACAAAACCTACTGCCTACTACATGGGCCGGGCACCGTTCGCAGCGGCCAGTGGAAATTCTATCCATGGAAAGAGGGAAACGGTGGACGACGCGACGCGAAAATCACGAATCCCTCCGCCCTTCCCGTCCAACTGTACGACACCGTGGCTGATATCGGCGAAAAGAATAACGTCGCCGCCGACCACCCCGAAATCGTCGAAGAACTGCAGGCAGCCTACGATAAACATCTCGCCGAACTGCAGGCCAACAAACGACCGACCGCTCCACTCATCCGCCCAGCCGGCGCAAATCCCTCCGCTCGGCCAGGAGATGCCAAGAAAAAGCCCAGGCAACAGAAGACAGGCAAAAAGAAGAACTAACCAAACTCGTGACCCAAACTCGTAACCGCCACTTGTAGTCGGACAAGCAACTCGACGCGGCAGGGAGGCACAAAGTCGAATTCCTCGCTCACGCGGCGGGTTACCAATACACGCGAGTAGCCGCTGTCGCCAGATTTCCGGCGGGACGCGTCAGGTGCACCTCACACAATATCGCCGAGATCGGCTCAGCCATTTTTGCCTGCATTTGCAACTATGTTCCCACCTTCGGCAAGTCGTTCCGAAACTCCGCGTCGGTACGCGCGAGTTCCTTCAGTGCCGCGGCACGGTACTTTTCGAGCTGTTGCTTGTATTGCTTATCCAGCGCCAGATTCACCAACTCAAGGGGGTCGGAACGCAAGTCGTAAAGCTCTTCCACTTCCCCTTCGACCAATGTGCGAATGTATTTGTAACGTCCTTCCGCGAGCATCACATACCACGGAACACCTGGACCATGATAAAGCTTGGGGTCCCCCTTCTTCGGCACCGTATGTGTCTTACTCCCGTAACTCTTGGCAGTATGCACTACCATCGCTGGATGATTCCACTTCGCATCGCGGCTGGACAATAAGGGGCTGAGATCGTGTCCATGCATCTTCCACGGCAGGTCCATCCCCGCTAGAGCAAACAGAGTCGGGGGAATATCAACTCCACTGACTGGCTCGCGAACGACTTTGCCGGCGACTTTCTTCGCCGCTGCCGCTGGTGGACGGATGATTAGAGGAGCGCCAATGGTTGCGTGGTACGGAGCCACCTTCGATTTGAATCCATGTTGCCCCCAGCCGAAGCCTTGGTCGGACGTAAAGACAACCAGCGTGTTTTCATCCTGCCCCGACTCCTTTAACGCCTGCAACAGTCGACCAACCCCTTCATCAATCGCCAACACACCTTGGTGGTACTGCCGTACCCAATCCTTGAGCGGACGACCGGGAAGATCCTTCATCCCCACCGGCGCTTTGTCGCGCACTTTGCGTTCGACTGGTACTCCCATTTTCTCCTCCCAAAACTCCATCTTGCTGGAGTATTCGGGCTTGCCCTTTCGAGGAGGATAGACATCTTTTGGCGGCGGAACTTCGATCTCTTGGTAATCGTCCAGATGCCGTTTCGCGGGCGTAAACGGGCCGTGAACTGCCCCGTAGCAGAGCCACAGATACCAAGGCTTGTCCTTATCTGTATCTGTGTGAGTATCTGTATCTGTGTGAGTATCTGTATCTGTGCGAAGCGCAGCCTGGCGTCGGCCTTTACCGTTGATGAACTGTACGGCCCAGTCGGTGTAATTGTCAGTTGTATAACCCTTCACTTCCTTCGCCGGACCACCGTTAAAATTGATCCATTGGTCGTAGTAATAATTTGGAGCATTCTGCGGGTAACGCGGACGATTCCAGACGAGTTGAAAATCCCAATCGCGTCCGTAACCAGCGTCAATTCCCGTATGCCACTTGCCAATATGAGCGGTAAAGTAGCCTTGCTCGCGAAACACACTCGGCCAAAACCGACACAACTTCGGATCGTAGGCGCTGCCGGGATACTCGCCCTCCATTCGCATCGACTCGACACCGTGTTGATGATGCCCCGTCAACATCGTTGCCCGCGATGGCATGCACCACGATCCAATGTACGCGTGCGAGAATCGTACGCCGCTCGCGGCCAGCGAATCGATATTGGGAGTCTTTACCCAGTCGTACGCTTCTTCATAACAACTGACCGTACGGCTCGACTGGTCGTCCGTATAAATGAACAAAATGTTCGGCCGCGCTGACGTAGACTCTGCCTTCGCTGATTTTGCCTTCGCTGATTTTGCCTGTGGAGATTCCGCCGCCGCAAACTGAATCGCGACAAAAGCAAAGAACACTACGACGAAAACGGATCGGAATCGAGCAATCATAACCGAGCCTTAATTGGCGAGAGGAACCAAAGATTAGATCAGGAGCAAGCAGTCAGAACGGAGTTAACAGTCAATCCATTTTACGAGCGGAGGTGTCAACGACTACCGAGACTTGATTGTAGTGCAGTGCGCAAGAAAAATCACTGCTCCCGTCAGGCAAGCCACTCTTTTCGACCGCCGGCCGGACCTGCAAACCCCGTATGAACGCCGATAACCTGATTTTGGAATTCAGAAATATCTTTGTGGGATAGGCGCGAACTCGTTCAAAAACCGGAAGGGTTTGCGATGCCATTTCCGTATCGGAAATTCCGCTAAGTAAAATCGGATAGGGAGTTTCGTGACGTGTTACGTAGCGACGAACTTGCCTTGCATCACGCTAAAACTCGCCCGTCAACTCGAACGCCAATACCACGATGGATTGCGCAATTTGAAAACTTTTCTCGGCTCGTCACCATAGCTGGCCAATTAACATTCCAGGAAAGATTTTGCACCACAGCATACTGATTAACACTGCCATCGCGGCGACGGAAAATCGTAGAACGCGTGAACTCGATTCATACTTTCACTCCGAGCGAAG
>JBLHLE010001080.1:0-3173 GCA_047620805.1 Pirellulaceae bacterium | reverse complement strand
CTTCCTGGCTCAGTCGAGAAATTCTGGCGTTCTCGCTGTTTCCCGCAGTGACCTCACTGCACGCGGGTGCACTGGTTTTTGGCGGCAACTCGTTCGTAGAGATAAGCGGTCTGGTTGCCGCGTTGGTCGGTGGCATAGCGGTCTTTTGCTCCGCCATGATTTACATCGATACCCAGCGACCGTTCTGGAATGCAGCTTTTTCGGTGCCCAAGTTTTTCGGGTCGTGCGTGGTTCTCGGCATCCCCGTCACCATGTTGATCTTGTTGTGTGATACGCAGCTGAGTGGCTCGGCGACTATGACCGGTGTGCTGCAGAATGAAATGAAAACGCTCGCGGGATGGTTATTGATTGCATCGACCGCCAAGCTGGCAATGGAGTCGGTAATTTTCCTTTCGTTGCGTAATCGAGCCCACACACCACTAAAGCGCTCGGCAATGCTATTGAGGGATGAGTTGGGTCTGACTTCATTGAAGCGTTACTTTTTCGGGGTGGTAGGCGGCGTTGGGATTCCCGCTTTGCTTTATGTGCAAGCGACAGTCGAGCAGCCCTTCAGTACGGGCTTCTTGGCGGCCATCGTGACGCTTGCAGTCGCAACGCTGTTGATCGGCGAATTGCTGGAGCGATATTTGTATTTTGCCGCCGTGACACCGCCGAAGATGCCGGGGGTACAGGCATCATGAATCACGAGACGAAGCAAACAGTCGTTCGCAATAATACTTTGATGAAGTCGTGGGATGGAGTTCTGACACGCGACTTATTGTTGGAGTCCGCTCAATTTGGGTTGGGCAAAGTGCCCGCGAAGTGCAAGCCAGATGCAACGACCACGATGGTTTGTGGCTTCTGTTCCACCGGTTGTGGTTTGAATATTCACTTACAGGATGGCGAGGCCGTGAACCTGACGCCCAGCGTCGATTATTCAGTGAATCAAGGCATGGCGTGCCCGAAGGGCTGGGAATCGCTGGCGGTTTTGAATTCGCCGAATCGAGCGGTAAAGCCATTAATCAGAAAGAATGGCAAGCTTCGCGAGACTGACTGGCCCACTGCGGTCGAGTACTTTTGCGATCGCATGAAATCGATCCAACAGCAACACGGCAACGAATCAATAGCTTTCTTAAGTACCGGCCAAATACCAACGGAAGAGATGGCCCTGCTCGGCTCGTTGGCGAAATTCGGCATGGGAATGCAGCATGGTGACGGAAACACTCGGCAGTGCATGGCAACGTCGGTGGTGGCTTACAAGCAGTCTTTCGGATTTGACGCGCCGCCATACACTTACGCAGATTTTGAAGAGTCGGACGTAATTGTTTTGGTCGGATCGAACCTGTGTATCGCACATCCGATCATGTGGCAAAGAGTGCTTAACAACCCACACGATCCCAAAATAATTGTTGTCGATCCGCGGAAAACAGAAACCGCCGCGGCAGCTTCGTTGCACTTGCCGCTCGAGCCCAAGTCGGACCTTTCGTTGCTTTACGGGGTTGCGAAGCTATTAATCGATAACGATTGGGTCGACCTCGATTTTATTGAGAAACATACCACGGGCTTCGCCGACTTCAGGGATCATGTCGCCAGTTTCACGCCAGCTCGAGTTGGCAAAGATACCGGCTTAGATGAGGCGACGCTGCACTACTTTGTGAAGCTGATTCGCGAAGGGAAACGTGTTTCGTTTTGGTGGACGATGGGCGTCAATCAAAGTTATGAAGGCGTTCGTACCGCTCAGGCGATTATCAACTTAGCGTTGATGACGGGAAACATCGGTCGGCCGGGCACGGGTGCCAACTCGATTACTGGACAATGTAACGCGATGGGATCGCGTTTATTCAGTAACACGACGAACTTGTTGGGTGGCCACGACTTTAAGAACGAGCAGCATCGCGAGAAAGTAGCCGCCGTAATGGGCATACCTGTCGAAAAGATTCCAACGGAAAATAGTTGGGATTATGCCCGGATCATGGAAGGTATTCTTCGCGGCGAGATCAAAGGCTTGTGGGTCATCTGTACTAATCCGGCGCACTCGTGGATCAATCAAGAAATGTGTCACGACGTGCTCGATCGGCTCGACTTCCTCGTCGTGCAGGACATGTACCACAACACGGAAACGGCACAGCGCGCAGACTTGGTCTTGCCGGCTGCTGGTTGGGGAGAAAAGGAAGGCACTTTTATTAACTCCGAACGACGCTTCGGTCTGTTGAAGAAAGTAGCGCGGGCGCCTGGTGAAGCACTCGCTGACTTCTCGATCTTCAAGTTGATCGCACACTATTGGGGCTGTTCGGAAATGTTTGCCGATTGGAACGAACCAGAAGATGTATTTCAAACGATGAAGGAATTATCGAGAGGACAGCCTTGTGATATTTCGGGTGTTCGCGACTATCGAATGCTGGATGAGTCGCGGGGAATTCAATGGCCTTGGCCCGAGACAGACGAGTCCGGTGTTTGCAACCAGCGCGAGCGGCGGCTGTTTGAAGACGGCAAGTTTTATCATGTAGACGGCAAAGCGAAGTTCATCTTCGCCGACCCTCAACCGATGCCCGAACGCCCGAATCAGCGGTATCCGTTCTTGCTGATGACCGGCCGAGGTTCCGCAGCTCAGTGGCATACGCAGACGCGGACGTCACAATCTGCTGTGCTTCGAACACTGTATCCTCGAGATCCTTACGTAGAAATTCATCCCGAGGATGCGGGGCGCCTTGGAATTCGCGCCAACCAATGGGTCATGGTCGAATCGCAACGAGGCAAACTCAGGGCTCGCGCCTTTCCAACTTTTTGCGTTCGTCCTTCTCAACTATTCATACCCATGCATTACGACGCGACGAACAAGCTTACGCTGGCTCACTTCGACCCCTATTCCAAGCAACCTTCCTACAAGAACTGTGCAGTTCGAATTCGAATCGCCGAACCTTGGGAAGAATAGACGAATCCCGAACCCAGAAACAGAAACCACTGATGTCAAACACTCCCAAGAAGAATATCGTCGTCATCGGTAACGGCATGGTTGGCCATCGATTTGTGGAGAATCTGATCGCCTTCGACGAATTGAAGGACTATAAGATCGTCACGTTTTGCGAAGAGCCACGAGCGGCTTACGACAGGGTCGGATTGTCTTCGTTCTTCGCGCATCGGGATGCCGAAAAACTGATGATCGCTCGGCTCGATTGGTACAAGTCGCACGGGAT
>JBLHLE010001079.1:0-3175 GCA_047620805.1 Pirellulaceae bacterium | reverse complement strand
CGTTGGGCATGAAAGTCAAGCGTCAGTTTCGCCGTCCCGCACTTGGCGATTCGACGCCACGTAGTATTTGGTTCCACGTTTAGTGGCGGCAGAATCACAAATGCCATCTGCGCCTTCTCTTGCTCGTCGGATGTCAGTCCCCCCGACAGCTGGAATGAGCCGAAGTTTCCAGAGTCGTGGACCCACAGTTGAGCCAGTTTTTGACCTCCCGACTCTTTGAGAATCAAATAGTTACCACTCGCTCGCCAGACGCAACTAAATGTTTCCGATCTTGTCAGGTGTTCTTTTCCGGCTCGCTTTTGATGGTGGTAGTACAGCTTCAGCTTGATCGGTGAGGGGTAGAACTTCTCGGCTGTATTGGATTGGGAAGAATCGCACCCAGTGAAAAGCAAAGAAAAGAGAAAGAGTAGAAGCGATGCGTATTGAAATATGCGAAACACGTGAAACCCCACTAGTAGCGTGCCGGCGATCAGATGGATTATCTCGTAACAAGAACGCTGTGAAAAGAGAAGCCGTGGGAGCCGATAAATCGACAGCCCAAAGCGATCTAAGCGGGGAGGTAGCGGGTGCGTTCGCGTAGTTGTCGCAATCGCGAGGAAAGGTTCTTTATGCCTTGTGGAGAAGGGCGGAAAGCAATTGAGGTTGTGACGCGAAGTGAAAATGCACTCGGCTTCCCACAGCATTGCGGAGGTTGATTAGCGACGTGCGGTGCCGGGGCTCGGAGGCTAGGGAGTTGACCGATGCCATGGGGCGGATGGTCCACATACAATCCAGATAGCCCCGCAGTTTTTCCTCCTCTTTTGCAAACCACGTGTTTTGTCCAACCGACAGTTCCACCGGACGGAGTTGAGTGCGACGAGGTTTGAGAATCGCGGCTGCGGGAAGGATACCGCACAAGGAAGCGCGGCGATCATTCGGAAGGACGGCTTGGTGGCAGAGATAGGCCAGTCCGCTTCCCTCGGCGTAGAGGCGACCGCCGTTGAGTACGTGTTGCCGCAGCGAGTGTTGCAACTGGTAATTCATCGCCAGACGCGGAAGATGTCGCGCGAGGTCGCCGGAGCCGATGTAGACCATGTCGACGCCAGCGGGAATTCGATTGGAGTGCAGCGGCGAGAAATCGTGGATTTTCGCTCCCTGTGCCTCCATCGCGTCGAGCGTATCGCCAAAGTGACAATGAAACGCCTCGTCCAAAGCGACGGCGATATTGTAGCGTGCAGCGGGCTGCCGAGTTGGCGGAGCAGAACCGATACCGTCACATGCGCATTGAAGTGCAAGTTGTCGGATGCGGTCCATGTTCGTGAACCGCGAAAACTGCTTCCCAAGTAACTGCAGCAATTCTGGCGAGGGTTGCATGCCCGCGGGAATATCGTCGAGCAACTTTCGCAAGTTCCCGCCGCAGACCAAACCACCAAGTACGGGAACATTCCAAAGCGCTTCCAGTGAGGTTTTGACGTGGAAGAATGCCTCGGGCGTACTCACCTTGTCCAAGAGAACCGCGGAGACGTTTTGCGGTCTCGTTGGCAGCTGGCAGCGGTCCAACTTGGAGGCGTCGATCACAGCGATGTTTGGCAGCGACAACCAGCTGCAAATCTGATCGAGCGTTCCTTCCGAACGGCTTTGCCGAGTTAATTCGGGACGAGCCGCCGCGTACTGGCCGATGACTAGCGATAGATCCGAACAATGCGACGATTGCTGTAGGGTTCGCTGGCAAGCGAGCGGGTGCATTAACCAACTGTCGAGGTACAACGCGGTGCGGCCTACGATCGCTTGAATCGCTGTCGGATCTTGATAGCTGGCCCTAGTGAACAACGGCTGGACCTGCCAATCTCGCCGCTTGATTTCATTCAATAGCCCCCATACTAAAGGGCGAGGATCGACGTCTTGTTGAACGGTGCCTAGCGCTAGGCGCGCACTTTCATACATGTTTTGCAGACCCCTTTGAATAGACATGGCAAACGAAATTTCCGTCTGGATATTCATGTCGAGAAACACTATCCCCGCGATAGTTGGAAAGCATTCAGAAAATCGAGCGAGTGGTGGGCACGTACTTCAGGTTGGTCGATTTGGTAACTCATTTCTCACGCGTAGTCACCCGTGTGTGGGTGTCGTCTGCTGAGTTACCACTTCTCCGCGAGTTCTCGTGTTTTCGACAAGTTGCCGTCTACTTATTCGCGTTGAAAACTTAAGCCATCAAAAATGAAGTGTCGCGAAGTACGTTGGTCGAGCGATCTTTCGAACTGATGCGGGAATTGTTCGCACCGCGACTAGTTCGGTCAAGGCTTGACGGATATTTTTCCAAAAAAGTCTGTCGAAAATGCTAGCTCACAGGTGTAGCTTAGGCAGTCTGAACTGGGTTCGATCCGGTTCGATCCACCGTGCACAGTGTGCTCACGCGGCCACTACTGGCCGATCGCGAATATCGTCAAAGCAACGCAGCCGACGATGAAACCGATGATTCCGGTAACGATGCCGATCCAGGCGCGAATCTTACTCGTCGTAGCCCCGTAACTCGACTCGTGCGACATCTGAATCCGCAGCCCCAATATTCCCGTGACAATGGCGATTGGTCCCAACAATATTCCTCCGAAGCAGCAGAGGATGGAAAAAATTCCGCTGTAGCATGCGATGGCGGCCAATGGATTGGTTGGGATAATTGCGTCCAGCGCCGAGACATTTTGGCGGCCCGACGGATTTTCCGGCGGCGGAACATTTGATGCTAGGTACGGGTTGTCACTGAAGGGATTTTCGCCAGCGGGTTTTTCGTCGGACATAGTACCGTAAGCTCTTTTGGGGAAGTCTTCTAGGAATCGACCAGTTTGTTGCATTTGGTCGATGAGAAAGGGTCCATTTTGATTGTCTCAGACTCGTATGGGAAGAGGCGTTTCCGTAATTGATGAATTAACTGCGGGATCGTTTAGAGGTGCCCAGCGACGTCGAAAGAGGGGGCCAGTCGTGGAAGTTGGGGAAGGGAGTTGGAAGTTGGGGAAGGGAGTTGGAAGTTGGGGAAGGGAGTTGGAAGTTGGGGAAGGGAGTTGGAAGTTGGCGAAAAGAGGTAGTACAATGCGGGGCCGGCTTCAAAACAGTCCTGGAGTTGGAACGAAATCATTCCTGGGAGACCTCTCATGACCCGCCGCCTGTGCTGCTCGACAGCTTTTCTCACCGCCCTGTTCTTTTT
>JBLHLE010001078.1:0-3180 GCA_047620805.1 Pirellulaceae bacterium | reverse complement strand
CGCGGAGCGAAAGGCGACTATGCGTCTAACGCTTTCTTGCTTCGATGACGCCGACTTCGGTGCCTGTCGGAACGACCCTCGTCAGTTCGAATCCCGCGTCGGCAAACAGCGTCCGGTACTCGTCTTCTGTTCGCTCCTTGCCGCCGGGAATCAGCAGCATCACCAAATCGAGAAACTTGCCACCGAAGGGTTCGTTGCCTGCAGGAATGACGCTTTCGACGACAAGTAACTTGCTGTGGGACGACATCGCTCGATGACAATTGCGGAGAATCGTCAGCGACTTTTCATCGTCCCAGTCGTGAATGATGTGTCGCATCAGATAGGCGTCGGCACCTGCTGGCACAGACTCAAAGAAGTTGCCCGCGACCAATTCGCAACGATCCGACAGTCCCGCTGCCTCGATCGGATCATTCGCTCGTTCAATCACGTGCGGTAGATCGAATAGGACGCCCTGCAAGTTCGTGTGCTTTTGGAGAATGCGGCAAATCAGCGATCCGTTGCCGCCGCCGATGTCGGCCAGAACACCGATGTCAGAGAAATCGTAAGCGTCCAGAATCACATCCGACTCGCGACCGTGGATACCAACCATTGCGGCATCGAAAATCTTCGCCTTGTCGGGATGGTTGCCGAGATACTCGAAGATCGGTTTGCCGTAGACCTTTTCGAAAGCGGTCTCACCGGTCTGAATACTATGCTCGATTTCGGCCCAGCTGCGAAACTGTTCGTCGCCCGACATCAACGCCAAGGCTCGCTTCGATCCAGGGACGTCACTTTGCAAGAGCTCGGCCAGCGGGGTCAGCGAAAACTGACGTGACTCGCCTTCGACGAAAATGCCCTTGCTCGCCAATGCGCGCAGCAGTCGATAGAGGGCATCGGCGTTGGTAGAAGTTGCCTCGGCCAATTCAGCGACCGACTTAGGGCCGTCTTTTAGATGATCGGCAATGTTGAATTTGGCGGCGGCATAAATTGACTGCGAAACCCAGTAGCCAGCAATCATGCCGTCGAGCTGGTCGTGCGGTGAAGTGTCCATCATTCTTTCCCTTCCTTGATAGTTACGGCTTTGGAGGTTTGCGTATTCTTCGCCGTCGTTACTTTTTTGGGCTTAGCTTCTGTTCCAACAACCAAGTGTAGAACTCCGGGTTGTTGTATGTCTCGGTCCAGGCGTCGTGACCTGCCTCTGGATAGATTGTCAGTTTTGGGCTGCCGCCGCTCTTCTTCAGTGCATCGACCATCGACTGCGATCTTTCGGGAGGTACGCCCGTGTCTTTGGCTCCATGGAAAGCCCAGACGGGCACGTGGGAGATTTGGCTCGCCCAATACTGTTCGCCGCCGCCGCAAATCGGTGCGATGGCGGCGAATTTGTCCGGCGCATAGAAGGCCAGTCGCCAGGAGCCGAAGCCACCCATGCTGAGGCCAGTCACGTAGACGCGGTCTTTGTCGACCTTGTGCTTACTGGAAATGTCGTCCAATAACGCCGCAAGCTCCGTAGGTTCCCACCATTGGTTTTGCGGGCACTGTGGCGATACGACGATGAAAGGAAATTCCTTGCCGGCGGCGATGAGTTTCGGCGGTCCGTGCTTTTTGACCAACTCGAGGTCATCGCCCCGTTCTCCCGAGCCGTGCAGGAAGAGCAGTACCGGCCAAGACTCTTTCGTCTCGTAATCCTTGGGGAGACACAATAGGTAATCCAACTGAACTTTGACTTGCGTGTCCAGTTTGGCGGCTTGCTGAACTCCAGGCTGGTCATCGGCCCGAAGCGGATTGCCAATGAAAGCAACTATAGCCAGCACTAGAGAAATAATTCGGTAGTCTTTCATTGCAATTTCTCAACTTCGTTGTGGATGTGGTTGCCGTAGTATTTGTCTTCGCCGTAAAAAGCAAGCGACTATTCTACAAGAAAAGACACCCCGCCGAAAATTCGGCGGGGCGATTCGGATTGGTCATTGAGTAAGCGTCCTAAAACGTCAAACGCGGTGTCGTTTAGCCAAGTAGTTCGAGAATCGACTTACATCGTGACAGGTCAAATATTGCATGGAAAACATGGGGAGCCTAGGCCATATGCGTCACTTGTCACATGGTTCTCACATGGTTCTCACATGGTTCTCGCACGTGATCGAAATGTCGCTCTCAATAACACGTTCGTTTGACAACAATTTGGATCGCTCATCCGACTATCGTATTTGTTTGCCATCACTTTTTTCTAAGCGTAGCGCGTAACAACAGAATCCACAGTAGATTGTTGACTAGCAGCTCGATACGTTTTCGGTCAGTGGGAGTGTCAGTGGGAACTTAACCGCAACACTAAATAGGGCTTTGCTTCTCTAGGGTTTTGGCCGTCCGAACTTTTTATCGCGGGAATTTCTATCGCGACAACAAAAACAGAAAATTATCCGTAAGGTGCGGTAAGCGGGGATCGTTGAATGGAAAAAGACAGAGATTTACGTAACAGATCTTATAATGACTCTTGTAATGACCACACGGTCGACACGAGTCACAGCATGGTTGAGGCTCTTGTATCAGGAGAAGAGGAAGCCTTTGAAAAAGGGTTTGAACAATTCTGTATTGCGTATCACCGTCCCATTCGGCGATGGTGCCGGAGATGGTTTCCGCGGGACTCCGATGCGGACGATGCCGCTCAAGAATTGTTATTGGGGTTACGGAAGAAATTGCAAAAATATAAACCGCAACGCGATACGAGGTTCCGCAACTGGTTGAGTCGAGTGTCGAGCAATGCCGCCAAGGATTTTCGACGCAAGATGGCGCGGCGACATGCTGAGTTTAGCGATGATCAAGTAGCCAATTTGCCTGCAGATGGTCAATTCGTATTCGATTTGATGATCGACTTTGAGCGTCGGACGGTGGTGCAAGAGGTCCTGTTAGATGCAGGAGATCAATTGAATGCAAAGGATCGCGAATTGCTAGAAGCCTTTCTCCAGGAACTTCCGACAGGCGATATTGCTGAACGGATGGGAATCAAAATCAATGCCGTCCATCAGGCAATGTTTCGAGTTCGCGAGAAGCTCAAGTCCGTCGTCACGAAAGAATTGTCACTACGACCGGGACTCGAGCTGGAAGATCTGTTTGCTTCGGAGTGATAGCCAGAGATGAATTGAGTGGTGGAGACAATAATGTCGCAAAATGAATCAGAACGCAAAGGTTCGGAAAACACAAATAAATCGG
>JBLHLE010001077.1:0-3186 GCA_047620805.1 Pirellulaceae bacterium | reverse complement strand
AGCGATTCGCTTACATTTAGCTGGGACCTGAACAACGACGGTACCTTCGGCGACGCGACAGGTGACGCGATTTCACTGACATTGAACGACCTCCTGCTGATCGACCCCAACCTCGGCGACGGTCCCAATACGTTGGACATCGCCGTGGAAGTCAGCGACGGCGAGTTGACAACGACGGGAACCGCCACCGTGAGTATCGTTAATGTTGCACCGACCGCGACGATTAGCGGATCGAACTCGGGTGTCCCCAACCTCCCAATCGACTTTACTGTCGGAGCGACGAACGAGCCCAGCACCTTGGATGAGGCGGCAGGCTTCACCTACACCATCAACTGGATGGACGGTTCGCCTGTCGAGACAGTCGGTCCCGGCGCTGCCAACTCGGAGGTTGTCCCACATACATTCGCGGAATTCGGTACGTTTGACATTATCGTGACCGCAGCCGACAAAGACGGTGGAACTACCTCGACGTCAATGACCGTTCAGATCGACACTGTTGCCGAAAGCGACCCCGTTGCCAAAATTGGCGACAACATCTTTGTCGACGGAACCGACTCCGTAAACGATCGGATCATCATCCAAGTCGCCCGCGAGGGTGAAATCTTCGTTCGATATAACGATCAACGGTACGGACCGTTTGAGACCGTTCCGAGTTCGATCGTTCAGGTCTTTGGCGGCGACGGTAATGATCGCATCTCCGTCGGCGGCTGTATCGCGACCGAAATCCACGGTGAAGACGGCAACGACAACATCGCTGGCGGACAATGCAACGATACCATCTGGGGCGGCGAAGGCCGCGATGTCATCCAAGTTGGCGAAGGAGACAACCTCGCCTATGGCGGCGGTGGCAACGATATCCTAGTTGGTCGCAGTGGAAGCGATACGCTATACGGCGAAGGAGGCAACGACGAACTCATCGGTGCCGCCGGTCGAGACTTCCTTTTCGGCGGTATCGGTAACGACCGCTTCTCCGCTGGAAATGGCTCCGACCTCCTCGTTGGTGGATTGGGTAACGACATCATGAACGGCGGAAGTGGCGCCGACGTGATTCTCGGCGGACTCGGTAACGACCTGTTGCGAGGCAACAACGGTCACGATTTGCTACTAGGTGGATCTGGTAATGACCAACTACAGGCGCATCGTGGCGACGACTTACTCAGCGGTGGCAATGCTGCCAATGAAGATGATGCCGAAGCTCAACTGGCAACCCTCCTAAACTGGAGTGTCTCACATATCCACGACAGTATCGGCACTTTGTCCGATGACACGGAACGAGACGCACTAAGCGGCGGTGGAAATGCAGACGACTTCTACAGCGGCGCTGATGACTTCCTCGTCGATCTACGAACTGCCGACTCAGAATTCAGCCTCTAACCGAATTTATAGCGTCGAAAACTCAAGACGCTCGAGCTATAAATGGCTCGTGCGTTTTTTCGTGCAACAAAGCGTCATGTTTTGCGAATCTCCATGCGACGCTAGTCTCTATGGAACTACCTAAGCTAAGGAACCACAGAATGACCGACTTCCTTTTGCATTCTCAGCTTCGCACGATGGAGAAAAAATTCGAGCACTTGCGAACGCGGGATTTAGATGCGGCAAGCGGTCGAGCGGGACTGCGCGACGACATCGACTACTTGGAAGAAGTCTTGGCGCACAATCTGCTGCTGACGCATGCCACGGTCAACACGCTAATGAATAAGGGAATCTTCACTCGCGAAGAACTACTGGCATCCATGGTGGCCTTGGACGAAACCGATGGCGCGAAAGACGGAAAACTCGATCTCGAGTCGACATTACCGACTGATAAACGAGGACAACGACGACCGCGGGGTATTCTCGACAAGCTCCGACAACTGGAAAAAAGTGAACTCGTCAGCCCAGTAGATTTCTTGCAGAAGCTGGAAGACAAACGGCAGGGGTGAACAGGACACTTCAGTCTTACGTATCGAGTCTGATTACGACGATATTGAATTGAGCAACCGGGTGTGGCCGGTGTGCCACTTGGTACTCGCATTCTTCGATGCCCGACTGCTAGCGATCGTTCTCATGACGCGAGACCTCTCGCTGCCGATATGACTTGCTACCATTTCGGGCATGACTCCGACAGAAAACTCACCGCCAAACACGCAAGCGCCCCATCTTCCGCCCTCTCGGTGACCGTTAAAGTTTAACTCAAGGACACCCGCGTCACGAGTCGAAGAAACAAGCGAAGTGTCAGGTTGGCACTTTCGCGTTTATGCGCGCTCCGCATGTACGGGGAGGAAGCAATGGCAACGGGCTCAAACATCGACGAACCGATCGAATCCCGACATTCCCTTGTGGAGTGGGTGACGGATTGCGGGCGCGTTGTTGTGGATGCTGTCACCACCGTGGGCGATATGGCGATGTTCGTCTACTCGACGCTACTGTGGATGCTCACTCGCGTGCCACGACGGGAGACGCTGTTACCTAATTTTTATCAGGTGGGGGTACTCAGCCTGCCGGTGGTCGCCTTAACGGGAACATTCATTGGAATGGTGCTCGCCTTACATAGTTTTGAGCAGCTTCACGAGTTGGGGCTGGACACGAAGTTGGGGGCAGTGATCAATATGTCACTGGTTCGGGAACTGGGTCCAGTGCTCGCGGCGACGATGTTGGCGGGTCGCGTTGGAAGTGCCATGGCGGCCGAGTTAGGAACGATGCGGGTCACCGAACAGATCGACGCCTTGTCCAGCATGGGTACCAATCCGATTCACTATCTTGTTGTACCGCGTCTTCTGGCTTGTTTGTTTCTGATTCCAACGCTAACGATCATGGCAGACTTTATGGGCGTATTCGGTGGCTACTTTTTCAGCACAGCCGTATTGGGAATTGATCGTCATCATTACTTATACAATTCCGAGCAGGCGGTTGGAGTTTTCGACTTGTTTTCGGGGGTCTTTAAGAGCCTCTTCTTTGGTGCGGCGATTGCGATCGTTAGTTGTTACCGTGGGTTTCATTGCGACGCGGGTGCCGAGGGCGTCGGGCGAGCGGCCACCGCGGCGTTTGTATATTCATTTGTATTGATTCTAGTTCTGGACTTTATGTTGGGTTTTGCCTTAATCCATTTACAAGATGCGTTGTGGCCCGACGGGGGCGGTTTGCTTTAGGCATTGAGACTGCCAAGCTAACTGCTAACTGCTAACTGCTAACTGCTAATTTACTCTT
>JBLHLE010001076.1:0-3193 GCA_047620805.1 Pirellulaceae bacterium | reverse complement strand
AATGTCGCTGTCGGAGAGTCTGAAAACTCACGACATGCTTCAGCCAATTTTGGTCCGCAAAGTCGGCGATCGCTTTCAGTTGATCTCCGGCGAGCGGCGATTAAGAGCGGCGATTCAAGCTGGCTGGTCACAGGTGCCGGCGCGCCTGCGAGAGGCTGACGACCGTTTAGTCGCGGAATTGGCGATCGTTGAAAACCTGCAACGCAAGGACCTCAATCCGATCGAAAAAGCGATGTCCTTTCGTCGCTACCTAGAGGAGCACGAATGCACTCAAGAAGATCTCGCTCAGCGGATCAAAATCAATCGAACAACCATCGCTAACTTGATTCGTCTGTTGGACCTGCCCGCTCCAATTCTCGTTTCGATCCAACAAGGCTCGTTGTCAGCCGGTCATGCACGGGCACTTTTGCCACTTGGCGACGAGCGAGCTCAACTGGATTTCGCGGAACGAATTCGGACCGAGGGTATTAGTGTTCGAGAAACTGAGCGACAAGTCTCTGAAAAGATTGTCGCAGAAGATAGCGAAAACTGGGAAGACACGAAAAAGCGGAAGAAGCCGCGAACCAAAAACGACCAAGTCGCGTCTCTTGAGCAACAGTTGAGAATGGCCTTGGGCACCAAGGTCGAGATCAACACGACCAGCCGTGGTCGTGGAAAAATAGTCATACAATTTCAGAATCTAGACGAATTTGAGCGAATCCGAACGTTGCTGATCGACTCCGGTGGAGCAGAAGTAAATCGACGAGCTGGATAAATTGACTCAAGAACCAAGTCGATGATGCCGACAAAGGGATAGTTGAGCGAAAATACGCTCGGTAAGCCGATCTTGCTCTGGCCCTAACGGCCAATGATTTTCCTTACACCTAGTTAGGTGTCATTGTCACCAGTGGCAATCCAAGTTAGATTGTGCATTATCACGATTCGGGGTGTAGCGCAGCCTGGCTAGCGCGCCTGCTTTGGGAGCAGGAGGTCCGGAGTTCGAATCTCCGCACCCCGACTTCTTTTTTCCTCTTCTACGGTCATATGCTGTGGGAATCCCCATTCATCGGGGGTGCCCTTCCCTGGCGGCTCGCGTCATATCAATGTCAAGAGTCTCTCTGGACTGGCACGTGAGCTTGTGCGGGAGTTAGGTTTTGGTGGTCCCTTCGGTGAACTAGGTTGCAAGCTGGATGGCATTCACCACGAGACGACGCGTAGAGTATCGTACGAGTTCTCTGCCAATTGCTTAAGCAAGCCGGCCCAGTCAGAAACATGAGCTTTCAGTTCGTGATTCGCTCGAGGTTCTTCCGGTGTACCAACAACGATCGAGATGATCTTGCCACGATTCGTTCGCAAGATCGAAACAGCTTCACGACAACTAGTCGTAGGCGTATTCCCCGATCATGCACATCAAAGTGCCCGTCTCGAGCACAATGTCACTGGCATATGACTGTCGGTTTTCGCGGTCGCGAATAAACCCACGTTCGTTAATAGTGACAACGCGATCGAGAGTAACTTTAGCGGTTATCCAGCTGAGTGCTCGTTCGGCTGCAGCGACTGGACCGTTAGCTTCAACCACAACCTTAAGATCACCGGATTCGATGTAGTACTTAGCCATTTGTATTCCCCTAATTGTTTTGTTGAGTCATTCGTTCGCGGTGTATTTCTTTGCGACAAGTGAACTATCGGTGAGGTCAGTGACACGTAAGGTCAAACCAATGAATCGGAAGGGAAACTTTTTTCGATTATTTGGACCAAGCCTCCGCCTCTCCCCATGCAATTACGCGCAAGCACCTACCAGCAAACGACTTATCGACGACTAGAAGGCGCGGAGATTCATCTCCCAGACGTTCAGAATAAGGTAGAGTTTGTCAGCGAAATCCCGACTTTCGCCTCCGCATTGCCACGACACTCCGCACGCGGCACTAAAGCAATCCGGATCGAGCTACTTCCGCCAGAAATGTTCCATGTTTGACGCCTTCAATAATGCTTCGATCAAGTTGAAGCTGACCTTACTGACAACTACCACAGTCGCCGTCGCGCTCTTGGTAGCTGGTCTGGCGTTCGGGGCCAACAAAGTCAGTGCTCTGCGAACTGCGAAGCAACGTCAGCTGACAACTGTCACCCAAGTACTAGGTGCCAACGTAACAGCGGCCCTGGAGTTTATGGATCCGGAAACGGCGACGGAGTTGCTTTCATCTTTGCGTTTTCAACGCGATGTCGAATTAGCGAGGATCTACGACCGCCAAGGCAAACTATTTGCGATCTACCCCGTAAACAAACGGGTCTTCGCCAAACGAACACCCGTAACGGAGTGCCCTTCAACGGGCACTACTTCTGAGGGCTATCTTGTCGTCGCTAAAGCGATCTACCACGAAACCGAAAAGGTCGGAGAGATTCACGTCGCTGCGAACATGGACGACGTCGATGTCGCGATTATTCAGTCTTTTGGAATATTCTTTTGCGTGCTGACCACTGCTTTGGCCATCGCGGTCCTATGCGCCCGTCGACTGAGGTTCATGTTGACGACTCCCGTATTCGAATTGGTGAACGCGATGGAAGACGTCTCCATACGTCAGAATTACTCGCATCGCGTTACGAAACGAAGCAACGACGAGCTCGGGGTTCTTAGCGACGGATTCAATTCCATGATCGATGAAATCCAAAGCGGCCATCAGAAACTTCAACAAGCGCACGATGAACTCGAAAATCGAGTCGCCCAACGTACGCAAGAGTTGCAGACCATAAATGTTGAACTTGTCAGAGCGAAGGATGCAGCCGAAGCGTCCAATCGCGCCAAGAGTAATTTCCTGGCCAACATGAGCCACGAAATCCGCACACCCATGACCGCCATATTGGGCTACACCGATCTACTCCAAGAGATCGACTTGTCCCGCAGTGCTCGCGGCGACTACATCGGGACCATTCGCCGCAACGCCACGCACCTGCTGGCGATTGTGAACGATATCCTCGATGTCTCCAAAATCGAGGCCGGTAAGATGACTGTCGAACACATCAAGTGTTCGTTATTTGAAATCGTCGCAGATTTGCTTTCCTTGATGCGCGCTCGGGCTGCCCAAAAGAACCTAAACCTGAGTGTTACCTATGAGGGAGCAATCCCAGAGTCAATCGAAACCGATCCCACTCGCCTGCACCAGATTCTAATGAACCTTGTAGGCAACGCAATCAAATTCACTTCGACGGGTGAAGTGCG
>JBLHLE010001075.1:0-3196 GCA_047620805.1 Pirellulaceae bacterium | reverse complement strand
CATTCGCCGCGTACAAATGAAGCATCGCGACTTAATTGAGTGTCCGCGTTCGCTAGCATCGCCAGGGAAAACCCATGGAATGCGAACAAGTACGTTTGGAAACGCCAAAATCAATCTGTCGCGAAGATTGCCCACTGCTTGGGAACTGTGACTTCAGGGCTGTTGCGTGCAGAAGAGTGGGGTAAAATGTCCGCCTTGAAGTGCAGGCGAGATTCGCAAGGTGGCCAGGACCGAATTTACTCGAGACGGCTGCCGTTGACGAAAGGTAGAGTCCAATGGTGGATTGGTATTGGTCGCGAGAAGATACGCAGGTAGGTCCCTGCGATTTGGCAGAGATCCGCCGTCTGGTCGGCGAGGGCTCGATAGTTGCGGATACGTTTCTATGGAAAGAGGGCGTCGACGACTGGTTTCTCGCATCGACGGTAGAAGACTTGTTTCCGCAAAAACAATCGTCGCCGCCTCTGTCGCCATCGCCGCCTCCTCCTCCGTTGCCTGTTGGCGAAGAATCGAAAGCTTCTAAAGCACTCGAGAATGCCAAGCAGCATGCGACAGCACTCATTCGCGATCTACAGTCGATGAGTTTTCGGGAGGACCTCGTTCCTGTCGACGAAGGAATTTTTCGGCGGATGTTTGGGGATTTCGTTTTTTGGGCGGCGACGTTGCTTGGAGTCGTCCCGTTGTTGATTGGAACACTCAGTAGCAACGACCATCAGCTAACCGCTTTTGCGCTCTTCTTTGCTATTCTTTGGGGCGTATTGTTTAAGTACTTCATCATTCGGTCGAAGATCGGCTGGGGGTTGTTGCTTAGCGCAATGTTCGCGACGGGGATCGTTGGGATTTTTGTGTTACTGACTATCTACTCTTACATTCTCCCAGCGTGGTATGTGAATTTGCCCGCCAGCGAGAATGTGATTATTCGGCTGGTCGGCTTCATTGTTCAGGTAGGATTTTGTGAAGAAATATGCAAGGCAGTGCCGGTGTTGGCGTACCTGATATGGAAACGTAAGAGTGCGGACCCGTTGACCGCTGTTTCGATTGGCATTTTTTCGGGACTGGGCTTCGCCGCGTTCGAGAACATGATTTATAGCCAGCGATCTATACAGGCATCTTACGCACTTACTCGCGAATACGGCGCGTCGGGTCTAGCTGCGGGTGTGCAAGCCGCGATGGTCACGGCGATGTTGCGATCGCTTTCGCTAGTTTTTTGTCACGCAGTGTGGGCTGGAATCTTCGCTTACTTTCTCGCCGTTGCGAACCTAACGGGACGAAGATGGGCGGCGCTTACAATCGTCGGTCTTTCGATCGCATCGATTCTTCATGGAACCTACGACTGGTTAGCAGGAATTCAACCCACATTCGCGGCGCTAGTTGTCGTGGTCTCCTTCGTCCTGTTCTATGCATACACTTCGCGACTGCGGCTCTTAAGCGAAAACGCCAACGAGGCTAAAACGGTAACTCCGTAGCGCGACATCTCGTTCATGCCCCAATATGTTTGACGAGTTTCTTATTCTCCCGCGCGGAAGATCAAAGCGGGGAGTCCGTCTTTGTTGAACAGGTTGGCCCAGGTAGCACTCTTGTCCCAGGCATACTGAACAGAAACAGGCTGGGGGACTTCATCGCTCGAAACAACCACGGCGTCGCCGTCGATCGCGGCGTTGGCCCGGTGGTACTGGCCGTCCTTGCCCGCAACTGCGAAGCCCTGCAGACCATCGCCATATTTGCTGACTAGCCCGGCGCCATGTTTGTACTGAACGCGAATTTTGTTTCCTTCGACTTTGTGCGACGAGTAGATTGGCCCGTAGATTTCTACGTCTTGGTCATAGGTAAAGCCCAAGGCCACTTGCGCGGCGCGATGGCCGTAACCCGACTTGTTTCGTGGGTGAACGCCGGAACCGAGGTCGCGGGCTGTGACCATCGCCGTTGCGGGGTGTTCCATTATACGAACGTGATGTGCCCGGTAATCACCTGCGTTGTTTTGCTGCGGAGCCGCAGGCAGTGAAGTGAAGTCGTTCGCCATGCGGTTGGTCGGATTCGACTTGTCCCAGGCGCAACCGCCGCCACTCGGCTTCTGCACGTAAAGGAACGGGAACTCGCCTTGCCCCCAGGTGTCTCGCCAGCCACTGATCAACGCGCCCATCGTAGTAAACTGGTCGAGTCCCTTGATTGCGGTCCCCGATTCTCCCTGGTCCCAGAGCACTCCGCGAATTCCGAAGGGAACTATTGGCAGTATGTGTTGCTTGTAGAGGTCTCCGCCGTTGGCCGCCTTAAACTCCTTAGTATTCGGATCATTGGCGAGCATTTCGTCGCTGAGCCAACGTCCCGACGGAGTTCCGCCGACGGCACCTAGAATGAGTCCGACTGGGACGTCCAGTTCTTTTTGCAGCCGCTGGCCGAAAGAGAAAAGCAGCGCAGAATGTCCGCGGTTTGTATCGGGGGTCGACTGTTGCCAAGATCCGCCTCGGCCACGGCACAATCGCAACTGCGGGTAGGTGCCGTCGGCGAGTTTGGCGAGCACCTCGTCATTCTTAGCATAGCCACCGACTCCACCGGCCATATTTGACTGACCGGAGCCAACCCAAACGTCGCCGATCAGAACGTCTTTCAACTCAATTGTGTTTTTACCTTTGATGCTCAGGACGTGCGGCCCGCCCGCCTTCAACGGTTTGAGTTTCAAACTCCATTTGCCATCGGCGTCGGCTGTAACTTTGTGCGACTGGTCGTCGATCGCTACAACGACTTCCTCACCCGTTTCCGCGGTCCCCCAGACGGGCGCCGCCAGGTTGCGTTGCAACACCATGTGGTCACTGAAGACGGGTGGCACCTTTACATCGGCCACGGCGCACGTGGTAGAAGCAAGGATGAGGACGGCGGCAGACAGCAGATTGTAGCGTCGCATGATGGTTTTCCTCTCGCAGTGAGCAGCAAAAAATAATGAGTGGTAGATCGTTGGTAGCTCAGGATTATAGCCGGCGTCGTGGCCGAATGCGCCCGTTTATTTGCCCCTCTAGATCAAATCGGGATGTGGATAAGCGAGGCTAAGACTCTTTCGCCGGGCCCTTTCGTGCGTGCCTCGACACGACGTCGCGAGACGAAGGATTAGGCGTCGTCACCTAACTGCAATGGAGGTACATTGCGACGCTCAGGTTCGTTGCGAGATTGTGCCGGGCGGGACTCGAACCCGCAATAAAGGGATTTC